>JBFIJS010000345.1:0-5248 GCA_041600595.1 Saprospiraceae bacterium
ATGAAAGAAAAATTAAAGAAAATTTAGATTACACGGTAATTAACATCATCTACTTAATTTCAGGATATGAAAAATAAAAAAACGAAATCAACCAACACCACCAGCCCCTCCGTCGTCACCGGTGAAAAAGAATATATTAAGGGGATCGGAAAAATAAAATTCGAAGGCCGGGAGTCGGATAACCCGCTGGCCTTTAAGTGGTACGACGAAAACCGGAAGGTAGGACGCAAAACCATGAAACAACACCTGAAGTTTGCCGTGGCCTACTGGCATACCTTCTGCGGCACAGGAGGCGATCCGTTCGGGCCGGGCACCAAATCCTTTCCGTGGGACGCTGCGGCCGATCCTCTGCAAAGAGCCCATGATAAAATGGACGCAGCGTTCGAGTTTATGACCAAAATGAGTATTCCTTACTATTGTTTTCACGATGTTGATCTGGTAGAAGAAGGGGACAATCTGGGGGAAACGACCTCCCGCCTGCGGGCTATCACGGAGTATGCCCGGCAAAAGCAAAAGGCCTCTGGCGTAAAATTGCTCTGGGGAACGGCCAATTTATTCTCCCACCCCCGCTACATGAATGGCGCTGCCACCAATCCCGATTTCCATGTGGTGGCTTATGCCGGCGCCACGGTGAAAAACGCACTGGACGCCACCATAGCACTGGGTGGGGAAAATTATGTTTTCTGGGGTGGCCGCGAAGGCTACATGTCACTGCTGAATACCAACATGAAAAGAGAACTGGACCATCTTGCCCGTTTTTTACACCTGGCCAGAGACTATGCCCGTCAGCAGGGATTTAAGGGTAATTTCTTCATTGAGCCCAAACCAATGGAACCAAGCAAACATCAATACGACTTTGACGCCGCCACTTGTCTCAACTTTCTGAGAGAGTACGATTTGATGAAAGATTTTAAATTGAACCTGGAAGTAAACCATGCGACCCTGGCTCAGCACACCATGCAACACGAGATGCAGGTAGCAGCCAACGCCGGTGTATTGGGCAGTATCGATGCGAACCGGGGAGACTATCAAAACGGATGGGATACGGATCAATTTCCAGTCAATATTTATGAATTGACAGAGATGATGCTCGTACTCCTGGAAAGTGGAGGTTTGCAGGGCGGTGGGATTAATTTTGATGCGAAAACCCGTCGCAACTCAACAGACCTGGAAGATATATTTTATGCGCACATTGGCGGGATGGATGCGTTTGCCCGGGCGCTTTTAATTGCTGATGATATTTTGAAGAATTCTGATTATAAAAAACTCCGAAAATTACGATATGCATCTTTTGACAAGGGAAAGGGAAAGGAGTTTGAACAAGGTAAATTAAAACTGACTGACCTGGCGGTGCTGGCAGCAAAAAATGGTGAGCCGGCACAAATAAGCGGACGTCAGGAATTATTTGAAAATATAATTAATCAGTTTATTTAGAAATATTATTATGCCTGATTTTAACATCAATTTTATTTTAATTATTGTTGGATTTATTTTACTGTTAACCGGATTTAATTTAAATGAAGACCCAACGATAGATTTACAGGTTTTGGATAGTTATGTAGTTATGCAAAAAGCACTATCTGTTAGGCTTTTAGGTATAATTATCGTGCTGAACGGACTTGTTTATTCTTTATTCGACAAATTGAATATTCGATTTAATATCCGGTATAAATATTTTGGTATCACCCTGTTTTTTTTATCCCTGTTTATTGTCCTGTCCGGAATAATATTTTTTGGACAATCCAATGGTTTGGAAGGCGGTGTTTTGTTGAGTTTAAATAATAATACACTGGTCACAATGATAATCTTTTCGGCTGCAATTACTTTATTTTTTAGTTTGTTGGTTCCGTTTATTATCTGGATTAAAATAACGTTGAAAAATGTTTTTTTAAAAAGGTAATGTAATGTAAATGGCGCTCGAAAAAAAATAGCTAATATCATCTGTACCTTATTGTCAGGATGGTTTATTTTGCTGCCAGTGAGTCGTACTTTTTTTATTTTAAATTTACCGTGATAGGAGTTCAGTAAACCTGGTTCCGGATTTTGTCAGGCAGTAAAATTTGCAAATGTATTCCCCGTTTAGAGGAAGATCAGAGTCGAGAAAAAGGGTGTACAGAAAGCAAGTTCCACTCTTTCACAAGGCGGAAGCAACTTCTAAAAATGACACATTCGGCGAATAATACGTTACGCTGTAGGTCTGCTTTAGCACACTTTAGTTTTCCTGCCCGTTTTGTTGGCGGAGGTAAATTTCCTGAAGGGATACTAGATCGAAAAAAACGGTTGACGAGACTTGCAGCCGGGCACGTATTTTTCACAGTAATACTCTCCTCGATAAAGTCGAAGAAAGAGGTCCGGGCAGCGCTCATTGTTTCAAACAGTAGTTAAATTCGGTCCTAAACAGGACATGTTGAAAATTCCGCCTGGCAAATTTCCCCATCTCCATCATATAATTCCTTTCTTTGCGGCACGAAAAAAGATGGGCCAAACTGGCTGACGACACTCTGCGATTGTTCCTGGTTTTATACAAATAGTTCAAAAAAAATAGCCCGGGCACAAGCACAGTTCGTTGGAGGAATCAACACCTGAACCGGATGGGGCCCGGTTATATTACAAAAATCAAACAATGCATAAAGAGCCTACCAACAACACTTCCCTCAAAGCCGCTGACAATATCCGTATCCTCGCCGCCGCCATGGTGGAGAAAGCCAAATCAGGTCATCCCGGCGGACCAATGGGCGGGGCAGATTTTATCCACATTCTGTATTCTGAATTCCTGAAGTACGACCCGGATGATATGGCCTGGCCGCTGCGTGATCGTTTCTATCTCGATGCCGGTCATATGTCTGCCATGCTGTATGCACAACAGACGCTACTGGGCAATTATTCGATGGAAGACATCAAGAATTTCCGGCAATGGGGTAGCCCGACTCCCGGTCACCCGGAGCTGGATGTACAGCGGGGAATCGAGAATACGTCCGGCCCGCTTGGGTTGGGACATGCTTTTGGGATTGGTTCAGCCATCGCTGAACGTTTCCTGGCGGCCCGCTTCGGCGAAACGATAGCCCATAAAACTTACATCTACATTTCTGACGGAGGTATTCAGGAGGAAATATCCCAGGCCGCCGGCAGGATCGCAGGACACCTCGGGCTTGGCAATATTGTCATGTTTTACGATGCCAATGACATCCAGCTTTCGACTGAAGTAGATGATGTAACCAGTGAAGACACTGCCAAGAAATACGAAGCCTGGAATTGGCATGTGTTGACCATCGACGGCAACGATCACCATGCTATTCGCCGGGCGATCAAGTCGTGTCTGGAAGAAAAAAACCGCCCTTCTCTTATTATTGGTAAAACATTAATGGGGAAAGGTACCCGAAAAGCTGATGGCGAGTTGTTTGAGGGGGAAGTTGAATTGCACGGTCAGCCACTGAGTGGTGCGGGAGGTTCTTTCGAGGCAACGGTTAAGGGATTGGGCGGTAATCCGGACAACCCTTTCCAGATTTTTCCGGAGGTGGCCAGGGAATATGAGCAAGCCCTCTCGCAAAAAAGAACAGAGGCCAAAAAAAGGAAAAAAGCCTTTAAAGCCTGGGCTCGGGAAAACCCTGAAGATGCCGGTAAATACCAATCTTTTATCGCCGGGAAAACCCCGGATATCGACTGGAAAGCTATTCAACCCAAATTTAATGCAGCCACCCGGAATTCTTCCAGTAATGTACTTTCGGCGTTAGCCGATCAGGTGGAAAACATGATTGTTGCTTCGGCAGATTTAAGTAACAGTGATAAAACCGATGGTTTCCTGAAAAAAACCACCGCTTTTTCTCATCACAACTTTTCCGGTGCATTCTTGTAGGCAGGCGTCTCCGAGCTAACCATGGCAGCCCTGGCAGTTGGTATGTCGCTCCACGGCGGGGTCATTCCGGCCTGTGCTACTTTTTTTGCTTTCTCTGATTACATGAAGCCGGCCATCCGGGTCGCGGCCCTGATGGAAGTACCCGTTATTTTCATTTGGACCCACGATGCTTTCCGGGTAGGAGAGGATGGACCGACACACCAACCTGTGGAACAGGAGGCGCAACTGCGGTTGCTGGAAAAACTACAAAACCACTCTCATCGCAATGCTCTGCTGGCATTACGTCCGGCGGATGCCTGGGAAACGGTTGCCTGCTGGAAGCTGGCATTTGAAAACAAAAACACTCCCTCGGGTCTTATTTTATCCCGGCAAAATATTCAGGACTTACCCGGCGATCGTCAGCAGGCTGCATTCCAGGCTGAAAAAGGGGCGTACATCGTGCTGGATTGCGAGGGTAAACCAGATGTGATTTTGGTCGCCAACGGGTCGGAAGTGTCCACTTTGGTAGCGGGCGCCGGAAAATTGAAGGCTGAAAAAAATCTTAAAGTGCGAGTGGTTTCTGCTCCGTCGGAGGGATTGTTCCGCAATCAAACCAAAAAATACCAAAAAGCAGTGCTGCCGGGCAATGTGCCCATTTTCGGATTGACGGCGGGTTTGCCCGTAACGCTGGAAGGGCTTGTGGGAGCACGCGGCCAGGTATGGGGATTGAGCCATTTTGGCTATTCAGCGCCTTACACTGTATTGGATGAAAAATTTGGTTTTACCGGTGATCACGTTTTCAGCGAGGTGTGTAAAATGCTGAAGTTATCATAAACTGGTACGATAAAAAGTTGAAAGGCATTTTTGAATTTTGTAGCATCATGGCATGCCAGGCAATGAAACTGTGGAAAAAACCGTGTTAGGCTGCCCGGCCTTCGGGTTATTTTCTTTGTCATTTCGAAAAAGCTAAAGGCAGGTTATGGTGAGGACGATCCATGGCTGCATTGTATTTTTTTAGCCGGTAATTGGAGCTGAATAAATGCCTTCTTAAAACTGCCTTTCAACTATTTTTTACTTTTTTTTTCGTTTTTATATTTTTACCTTTCGCCGGTTTTGAATTCCTGCCAACAAAATTTTACCTGATTATTTAAATTGTTTTTTGATTTAATTCAAACAAGCAGTCATTTTAATTCCTTGAAACCATCTGCATTAAATGACGTCGCTTTTTCAGAAAATCATTGTGAGTGCACAAAAGGTTTGGGGCAGGTTTTTCGATTGAAAATTAATTTTTCCGTTAGCAGATTTTAGTGCCGTGTAACGGAAGTTTCTTTAAAAATTTACTGATTCTTGTGGGCCGGAATTTTTTACTTTCATTGAGGCAGCCAACTGCTCGGCCCAACGGGATTGTTAAGGGCG
>JBFIJS010000346.1:0-5241 GCA_041600595.1 Saprospiraceae bacterium
CCCCCGGGTTTGCGCTCCCCAAAGGGTAACATCGGGTTTTTCAGTAGCGGTCGGATTGAGAGAAGACTCATCTCCATTGATGTAAAACAGATTGGGGTTGGTTCCTTTTTCGGCCTTACGGACCGTGACTTGCTGCCGACCGAGCAATTGGGAAATTTCAGAATTGGGGTTGTCCATATCACCGGAGATGATGGCGTGCTCAGGGCAAACATTCACACAAGCCGGCTCGAGGCCGATGTCAACTCGATGTGCACAATAGTTGCATTTGGCAGCGGTACTGGTTTCGGGATCGATGTATAAAGCATCGTACGGGCAGGCCTGCATGCAGGATTTGCAACCGATACAACGATTTTTATCAAAATCCACAATTCCGTCCGGGCGAAAATAAAGTGCTTCTACCGGGCAAATTTCCACACAGGGAGCATCGGTACAGTGGTTACAGCGCATTACCGAAAAGACTCTCCGGGTATGGGGGAAGTCTCCTTTTTCCACCTGCTTGACCCAGGTACGAAAAACACCAACCGGCACATCATGCTCTGATTTACAGGCAGTTGTACAGGCGTGACATCCAATACACTTACGGTTATCAATTACAAACCCGTATTTCATGAATTTCTTCGAATTGTTTCGGAAGCATTGGGTACGGATACCGACAGCCCCAAATCGTGGTTAAATTGGTTCGCCTGTTTTTGGGCACACTTTAGTAGAAACCGGGATTTCAGAAGCGGCGATGTCATCAAAAGACCCAATCACATTAATCAACTTTCCGTACCCCCTGGCTTTTAAAATGGAGGCTGCGATGGTGGACCGGTAGCCACTCCGGCAGTGCATATAATAGGTTTTGTTCTTATCAATCTGAGCCATGTTGTCGTTGATAAAATCCAGAGCAAAATGCTGGGCAGTCGCAATGTGCGCACTTGACCATTCACCCGGTTTTCTCACATCCAGAATAGAGATTTCATGATTCCGGGTATAGGCATTTTGGAAGCCAGCCACGTCCACAGCTTCAATGGTATCGACATCCCGGTCTTCGGCGATCCACGACGCAAAACCACCTTCCAGGTACCCGATCGAGAAGTCGTACCCAACCCGTGCCAATCGTTTAATCGTTTCCTTTTCTCTGCCTTTTGGTGCCACGATCAATATCTCTTGTCGCAGGTCGGGGATCAATGCGCCAACCCACGGCGCAAAACTTCCATCCAACCCGATAAAAATGGAATTGGGAATGAAGCCTTTGACAAAATCCTCTTTGTCCCGGACATCCAGGATCAAGGCGTCTGTTTCGTTGGCAGCCGCCTCAAATTCCCTTGGAGACAAAGGCACGGCACCTCTTTTCATCACCTCATCAAAACTATCGTAGCCTTTCTTGTTCAGCTGTGCATTTTTGGCAAAATACTGTGGCGGCGGCAGCAGGCCATCCGTCACTTCTTTGATAAATTCCTCCTTCGTCATATCGGCCCGTAAAGCATAATTGGTTTGTTTTTGCAGGCCCAGCGTGCTCCAGGTCTCGGTGCTCATATTTTTCCCACAAGCAGAACCCGCACCGTGGGCCGGATACACAATCACCTCATCCGGCAAGACCATGATCTTATTTCTCAGACTGTCGTAGAGGTAGCCCGCCAGCATTTCCTGGGTAAGTTCAGCTCCTTTCTGTGCCAGATCAGGACGTCCGACATCGCCGATAAATAAGGTATCTCCGGAAAAAAGGGCGTGCTCCATACCGTGCTCGTCCAGCAAAAGATAGCAGGTGCTTTCCATAGTATGGCCTGGCGTGTGTATCACCCGGAAGGTTAATTTACCGAGTTTAAACTCCTGACCATCAGAGGCTTCTATTTTTTCAAAAGATGTTTTGGCGTTGGGTCCATAGACAATCTGCGCACCGGTCTTTTGGGCCAGATCCAGATGACCGCTGACAAAATCAGCATGGAAATGGGTTTCGAAAATGTATTTAATCTTCGCCTGGTTTTGCAGGGATCGTTCAAGGTAGGGTTTTGTTTCTCGGAGGGGGTCGATGATCGCAGCCTCTCCTTCGCTTTCTATGTAGTAGGCCCCCTGAGCCAGACACCCGGTGTAAATTTGTTCAATTATCATGTGCCAGAATATTTTGAAGCCGCAATATATGAACATCTATTCATGTATTTAAGTGTTAATTGTCACAGAGCGCAATATTATTTTGACAAATACCGGGTTTGGTTCAGTAAAATATGGAGATTCGGAAAAATGAAAGCAAAAAGTGCAAATGAAGAATGGAACCTCAATCTGGTGTTTTTAATAAGACAAGGGATTTGAGTCACCTTTTGGGGATTTATTCGTATTAATTTGATAAAAAGCAAATGACAGGGAATTGATCCCTCCGTAAAATGATATTGTTTTATATTTTTGCCCGCTTTCGACGAAGCGATTTTTTATTTCCAAACCTATAAATACCAGCAAGATCCATGAGGACTAAGCTTTCGCATTTTGACTACAAATTTGACGAGAAATTCATCGCACAATATCCTACCCCAAACCGGCATGAATCCCGGCTGATGGTACTGCATAAAGAAACTGGTAAGATCGAACACAAAATATTCAAGGACATCCTTGAATATTTTGACGAGGACGATGTGCTGATCTTCAACAACACCAAGGTGTTTCCGGCACGTATGTACGGCCGTAAGGAAAAGACGGGAGCCCAAATCGAAGTCTTTTTGCTGCGGGAGCTCAACAGCGAACAAAAGCTCTGGGATGTACTCGTGGACCCCGCCCGTAAAATCAGGGTTGGCAACAAGCTGTATTTCCTGGATGACAACGAAGATGAGGTGCTGGTAGCCGAGGTTGTTGATAATACCACTTCCCGAGGACGGACGATCCGTTTTTTATTCGACGGGACAGACGATGAATTTAAGGCCAACCTGGAAAAGTTGGGAAATACGCCATTACCAAAATACATCGAGCGCAATTCTGCGGATATCGACCGCGACCGCTACCAGACGGTTTATGCCAAAGAACTTGGAGCAGTGGCAGCACCTACCGCCGGACTGCATTTCAGTGAAGAGCTGATGAAAAGACTGGAGTTGAAGAGTGTCCGGTTCGCTGAAGTAACGCTCCATGTGGGCCTTGGAACTTTCCGGACCATCGACGTGGAAGATTTATCAAAACATAAGATGGATGCCGAGTATTTCCGCATCGGTGATAAAGCTACGGAAATCGTTAACCAGGGTATCAAGGATAACAAAAGGGTGTGCGCCGTTGGAACGACCTCTATGCGGGCCATCGAGACGGCGGTTTCGGCGGAGGGCCACCTCAAGACGGCTGAAGGCTGGACCAACCTGTTCATTTATCCGCCTCATGAGTTTTCGATTGCCAATAGCATGATCACCAATTTCCACATCCCAAAATCCAGTTTGCTCATCATGGTCTCCGCTTTTGCCGGGCAGGAATTGATCATGGAAGCTTACCACGAGGCCATGAAAGAGGGTTACCGCTTTTTCAGCTACGGTGACGCCATGCTGATCATCTAACGATTCTTTGCTAAAAGGAACTGTATATTAACCGAAAAGGGGATGTGTCACAAGTTGATAAATGTTGATGATGGTTTATAAAGTTGATATTTAAGGCATAGTAAAAACATTCTTTAAATATCAACAAAATCAACCTTCATCAACTCAATCAACCTTTCGACACATCCCCTTTTTTCGTGGGCTTCCTGCGAAACGTACTATCACTACTCCAGTCGCAACACCAAACCTTTCAGATAGGCACCCTCCGGATGAAAAATATTAACCGGATGGTCGGCCGGTTGCGACAGATGATGCATAACCCGGATCTCCCGCCCCGCCTCAATCGCTGCCGCTACGATGGTGTTGTAAAAAAGCTGACGATCGATCACCTGTGAACAGGAAAACGTAAACAAAATACCACCGGGCTCCAGTTTTTTCATCGCCATGATATTCAGCCGTTTATATCCCTGTACGGCATTGTGACGCTTGCTCATGTTTTTGGCAAAAGCTGGCGGATCGATAACCATTACCTCGTAGGGATCGCAGTTTTTCAGGTATTCCAGCACATTGCCCGTAACCGAGAGGTGCTTGTCCTCCAGGTGGTTGAGTGCAATATTTTTGTCAGTCCATGCCATTGCAGTCTTCGAGGCATCGATTGAATGAACCTCACCTGCACCGGCCCGGAGAGCATAAACCGAAAAGCCACCGGAATAGCAAAACGCATTGAGGACCTTTTTCCCTTTTACATAATCCATCAACTTGTGCCGGTTATCCCGTTGGTCGAGGAAAAAACCGGTTTTTTGCCCGCTTTCCCAATCCACAAAAAAATGGTTGCCATGTTCGAGGACGACAGCCGGAGAGGCATTTCCGGACAAATAACCGTCCTTCATCGTGGCCGCATAACGCTCCGGCAATGCCTCCGTGCTTTTATCATAGATCGCCTGTACGCCGGGTAATACTTTCGTGATTGCAGCGGAGATCTGATGCCGTTCGCGGTGCATACCAATAGAATGACACTGGATCACCACAACCTGGCCGTACACATCGACGACCAAACCGGGCAGGCCGTCACCTTCACCGTGGATGAGACGGAAACAATTCGTCTGTTCGTTTGGCAAACCCAACTGTTGCCGGTAGGCCATTGCCCCTCCTACCCTTTCGTCCCAAAATGATTGATCGATTTTCTTTTTATCAAAAGATAAAATCCTGACGGCAATGCTGCCGTCGTGGTAATGTCCGATAGCAGCATACTGGCCTTTACTGTTCACCACCACAGCCTGGTCGCCCTCCTGTGCCTCCCCTTCTATTTTTCGGATGGCCCCGGAAAAAATCCAGGGGTGCTTGCGCCGCAATGCCTCTTCTTTTTTTGGTTTTAGAAAAATTTTAAGCATAAGTCCCGTTTCAAAAGATCTTGATTTAACAGCAGAGAGTAGTACTCAGGTAGCCTGCCAGCCTACCGCTCCGCATTTTATTCGTTGTAGTGGTTTCAGTTCGTATCCGTCGCAAATGTAGTTTTATAGTTTGGGCTCTTCAGCAATGACGTCCGGTCTTTTCCCGAAAAACACTGATCATGCGATTTTATTGATGCCGGTAGTACCGTTTGTCTCAATGAATTGGATTGAAAAAGCATTCAGAGCGGTGGAAACGGGAGGGATAAGAAAAAAATAAAATACATATCAATTTTATTCTATCTTTGTCCCCGATTCAAGCAAACCTGCCGACTAATATACACCGACCTGGCCCCGGCCAATGGTCAATA
>JBFIJS010000347.1:0-5235 GCA_041600595.1 Saprospiraceae bacterium
CGGCGCCGCCTGATTTTCACTGACGGCGTTTTCAGTATGGACGGTAGCATTGCCCGGTTAGATAAAATCTGCGACCTGGCCGATAAGTACGATGCGATGGTCGGGATTGATGAGTGCCACTCCACAGGCTTCATGGGAAAAACGGGCCGAGGCACCCATGAGTTTCGTCATTGTATGGATCGGATAGATATTATCACCGGCACGTTTGGGAAAGCGCTGGGAGGTGCATCCGGTGGATTTACCGCTGCCAAAAAGGAGATCGTTGAAATTTTGCGCCAGCGCAGCCGGCCCTATCTTTTTTCAAACACCCTGGCACCCTCCATTGCCGGAGCGAGCATTGCAGTTATTGATCGTTTGAGTGAGACCACTGCACTGCGGGACAAGCTCGAAACAAATACCAAATGGTTCCGGGATTCTATGACGAAAGCCGGGTTTGATATTTTACCGGGCGAGCATCCTATTGTTCCGATTATGTTGTACGATGCGGTCCTGGCACAGGATTTTGCGGCTAAACTGCTGCAGGAAGGAATTTATGTGATTGGCTTTTTCTACCCGGTGGTACCCAAGGGAAAAGCCCGGATCAGGGTGCAAATTTCAGCTGCCCACGAACCGGAACATCTGGAAAAAGCGGTCACTGCTTTTACCAAAATTGGAAAAGAACTCGGGGTCATTAAGTGATACCGTAGGACCAGACAGGAAAACGGGAGGCAGTGCGAAGGCTTCCCGTTTTTTTTTTGAGGAAAGAAACAGGATGATTTTTGCCGGGAATTTGCAGTGGTCTTTTTACCTGACCAGATGTGATCAGAAAAACAAGATCTTTTTCCGAAAGGATTTTTTCTCGCTCAGGTGCTTTTTTTCTTCCAGCCTTTTTTCCCGGTTGGCGGTCAGAGGTCTGACCTTTTTTCTTTTTTTGGGTGGCTTGACTGCTTCTTCCAGCATGAAAAGAAAAGAACTGATTGCATCTTCTTTATTGGATAATTGCGAACGGGTTTTTTGGCTGCTGACGATCAGCAGACCTTCTTTGGTCAATTTATTTTCTAACCGCTTTTTTGCCCATTCCTTTTGATCCTCGGTCAGGGCCTCGGATGCAGGCAAGTCAAAGATCAGCTCAACCCTGGTTTCTACCTTGTTAACGTTTTGGCCTCCGGCACCCGAACTGCGGGAGGTGCGAAATTTTACTTCCTGCAATATTTTATCTGTATCCATCTTTATATATGCGTTAAAACTTCCCCGCAATGGGGTATCTTTCCAAACCAACATAACAGCACATTAGTTCAACAGAATCAGGCAGGCAAACATGCAATTTTACCAATCTATACCTTTTCGAATCCTTCAAATAGCGGCTGTCTCGGTTTTTGCAGGCCGGGCCTATCAGCACATATTCTGGGATGCTCCCTATCGGGAAATACTCTGGGATCCCGTTTATACCGGCTGGCTGGTAGAACACTTCACCTCCTTGAGTTGGGAAACGTACGTCACACACCCGAAGGGCGATCTGATGATTCAGGGTTTGATCAGGGGGCAGGGTGTTTTTTATGTGTTTTGTGCGATCGTAGCAGCTTTGATTCACAGGCTCCCGAAATGGTGCCGTTGGTTATTGATGCTGGGTGCCTTTAACCTGATGGTCCTGGCCCTGATCTATATGAAAGATAAATTTTATCATTTCGGGCAGTTTTTTGAATACAGCCTGCAATTTGCTACACCGGTTTTCCTCTATATTGCCCTGCGGAGCCAGACGATCACTGACTCCCTGATCCGGTGGATGAAAATTGCGATTGCGTTGACTTTCGCCTGTCATGGCCTTTACGCCATTGGATACTACCCGCGTCCGGAAAGTTTCATGACGATGACCCAGAGCATTTTAGGGCTGGATGCCACTGCTACCAAGTGGTATCTGAATACCGCCGGAGTGCTGGATTACGTAGTGGCGTTTGGAATATTTCTACCTTACAGAAAGCTGGTACTGGCGAGTTTACTTTATGCTTCCTTTTGGGGCCTGCTGACTACCCTGGCCAGAATCATTGGCAATTTCTATTGGGATTTTCCTTTGGAAAGTTTGCACCAGTGGGTGTTTGAAGCCGTATTCCGTTTCCCGCATTTTTTAATACCGCTGGCGGTTTGGGTATTGATAAAACAGGGCGGGGTAGTTGGCAATAAACCGGGAACAACTGCTGCCAGATAGCCGGGCAACTGATAACTTAATTGCCCGGTCGTTTTTCCGGCCCATTTTTAAAGGAAATTTTTACTAAAAGGAATTTGATACTGTGTAGTAAGTGTATTGATAAAATCCCCTCAAGACCGAGCAGTCTGTTGCCAATAAGCGAAGTGAATATTTCGGCCCACTTTCGTAAGTGAAAATGCAAAGAAATTTTTTATTAAATAGCCAACATTTCAGCCAGTTTCAACAATCTCAAATCGACCCCTTTTTCATTTTTTATGGCATGGATTAACGGGGTATAATGAACCTGTTGATTATCTATCCCCACCATAATATTGGTATGATCCTCCATTAGTGCGTTAACCGCTGCGCTGCCTAAACGACTAGCCAAAAGACGATCAAATGCACTGGGAGCTCCGCCACGCTGCATGTGGCCGATCACGGTGACCCGCACATCAAATTTATCCGTTCGGGCCATCACTTTGTCGGCGATTTCCCGGGCACTGCCCAACGGGCTGCCTTCCGCCACGATGACCAGGCTTACTCGTTTTCTTCTTTTTGCCACCGTTTCAAAATGGCTGGTGAGCTTCTCAATAGTCGTTTCTTTTTCCGGTATGATGACACTTCCTGCGCCGCTTCCGATGGCGGTGTGCAGGGCAATGAATCCGGCATTGCGGCCCATTACCTCTACAAAGAATAACCGGTTGTGCGATTCTGCCGTGTCCCGGATCTTATCGACGGCCTCAACCGCCGTGTTGACAGCCGTGTCAAACCCAATGGTATAATCCGTTCCGAATAAGTCGTTGTCGATGGTGCAGGGCACACCAACCATAGGTATGTTGTATTCTTTATTGAAAACCTCAGCACCGGTAAATGTACCGTTTCCTCCCAGCGCAATGCAAGCATCGACTTTGGCTTTTTTCAGCATTTTAAAAGCTTTGGAGCGCCCTTCCTCCGTCATAAACTCCATGCTGCGGGCCGTTTTCAAAAAGGTACCACCGCGCTGAATAATGTTGCCGACATCCCTCACGTCGAGGGGGCGGAAATCACCTTCGATCATCCCTTCATATCCACTGTTGATGCCAATTATTTCCCGGCCGTGGAAAGCGCCCGTCCGGACTACCGCCCGGATGGCTGCGTTCATGCCCGGAGCATCGCCGCCTGAAGTAAAAACTGCTATTTTCTTAATATTTGGATTCATGATTTTGAAAATTGAAACATGGAGCACAGGTGTGATGTACCCTGACTGCTACACGTGGTTTGGGTTAAATACCAGTGGTTTCAGAAAGTTAATGGATTGAATCGCAGAGGGAATATCCGGAGGTTTAGTCCAGCCGCTGCAGGTGGTAATCAAATAAGGCATTGATAGGTTTTTGCAAAACTACCCCCAGGCGTAGTCCCTCTTCCCTGATCAGTTCCTCCAGTATTTCCTGAAAGTGAAAAGCTACCGAACCGACGAAGTGAATCGGCAACTCACGATAGTTTTCGTATTTGAATACGTGTCGGTGCAAAAACTCCCGGAAGCATTCCTTGATCAATTGCCAAACAAAGGGGTGTTTCCGCTCATCATAAAATAATTTGATGAAAGTGGCCAGATATGCGGCCGGAACACCTCCGCCATATATCTTATCGAGGATGTCCATTTTCCCATTTGGGCACTCCGATTCCATGATGGGATGAAGTTCTGCCGGCATTTCCCGGTAAAAGTAAGCCTGAACCAACCGCTTTCCGATCATCGATCCACTGCCTTCATCGCCAAGCATAAAGCCGAGATTGGTGACATTATCGACCTCTTCCTTCCCATCGTATAGAACAGAGTTGGAGCCGGTGCCGAGAATACAGGCGATTCCCGGTTGATCACCGGAAGTGGCCCTGGCCGCTGCCAGCAGATCGTGCTCAATGTGAATGGTAGCCTCCGGCCAAACTTTCGACATGGCATTTTTCACCACCGTCTTCCGGCTGATGTCCCAACAACCTGCACCGTAGTAGTAAATTTTACTACTTGGAGGGAGGGCGTTCTGGCCATTCATTTCTTTATTAAGCAGGGCAGCAATTCGCTCCTGGTTGTCATAATTTGGATTGAATCCAGTAGTCGTCAGGTTCGTAACGGATTTGTCCTCGTGGAGTATTTTCCAATCCGCCTTAGTTGAACCACCGTCGATTATTGCAAGCATAGTAGAGGATTTTTTGAAGGCACAAATGTAGTGTGAAACCTACACTAAGATGGAATTCTGAGACAGAAATGTACATCGTTTTCAGAAAGATTCGGGAAAGCAGTCAATTAGAATAAAACAATATGTTTTTAATTGTTGGAAAAATAAAACAAAAAAACATAAATTTGCCTTATTCTAACTCATTGTAAAATAAAATGTTTTAAAATGGTCGTCTTCAATATGCCTGAAAGAACCCCAAAAATGCCGAGCATGCCTGCTGTTCTTGCCTGGAGCGCCAAATACTGGTTTCACCTGATCGTCCTGGTTTTTGTCGTTCAAATTTATCGCAGCAAAGAGATACAAGTAGTCGTCTCAGCCAAAGAACAACCCGGTACTGCCCTGGTAACCAGACTCACTACCACCACCATCCGGGACTTACCCGCTGAAGCGGAAAAGCGAACCTTATTTTCGCTTGCACCCCAACCGGCAGCAGAAGTCCGGGAGCCAAAATGGACCGTCAGCGATTTCAGCAATCTGGCTTTTATCCTGAATCCGGACTTGGCTAAAAGAAAGGGGGTAGGAGAGGAGATCGTACTGGAGAAATTGTCCAATTGCCGCAACTACGTGAAGAGGTTTGCGAAATCTGCCATCCGGGAAATGCAGGTTTATGGTATTCCTGCCAGTATTACACTGGCTCAGGGCCTGCTGGAATCTGATGCAGGTGACAGCCGTCTGGCCCGGGAATCCAACAATCATTTTGGAATCAAATGCCGGTCTAAATGCCGGGGCTGTACTTGCCGTAACTACTCAGACGATGACATCTATGACATGTTCCGGGTATTTGACTCTGCCTGGGACAGCTTCCGGGAACACTCTATACTGTTGCAAATTTCAAGATACAACCACTTAAAAAAGTGGGGTACA
>JBFIJS010000348.1:0-5229 GCA_041600595.1 Saprospiraceae bacterium
AAAAAAAAAGATCAATGGCACTTATTAAATCAGTCCGGGGATTTACCCCACAATTTGGCAACAACTGCTACCTGTCCGAAAACGCAACGATCATCGGGGATGTCGTAATGGGAGATGATTGCAGCGTCTGGTTCCAATCTATTATCAGAGGAGATGTCAACAGCATCAGAATGGGGAACCGGGTCAACGTGCAGGACGGAGCCGTCATTCACTGCACCTACCAAACCGCACCGACAAATATCGGGAACAACGTCAGTATCGGACATCGGGCCATTGTGCACGGTTGTACCATCCAGGATGACGTTCTGATCGGAATGGGTGCTATCGTGATGGATCACGCCATGGTGCCATCGAATTGCCTGATTGGCGCCGGAGCCGTTGTGCTGGAAAACAGCCGGTTGGAGGAAGGATATATTTATGCCGGGATTCCGGCAAAAAAGGTAAAAGCCATCACCCCTGAGGTGTTTAAAGGGACGGTGGAAAGAATTGCCAATAACTACGTCATGTACGCCGGTTGGTTCACCGGGACATAGCATGGCCAGTCACAAGTTTCCATTGAGAAACTATTTCAATTGAGGGAGAAAACCGGAGAATCTCCGTTGACGGCGTTGTAAAATGTCAACATGTTGATGTTGAAATCCATGAAACGGGTCAATGGAAGTTCCTGTAGCAGATCTTCCACTTCTGCCTCGGAAGAAGCTTCAACTACCGCCCACATCTTCGAATGATCCAGAGAAAGGGCATAGTTGATCAGCTTACCTTCCCGGAAAAGCTTGTTGACTTTAGTGCGTTGATAAGGGATGAGTTTGAGAAAATCTTCGGAGAGAATAGTGGGAAGGTTAAAATCCACCATGTATTGAAATTCCTTTTGCATTGGTATTCAATTAAGTAAGTTAGAAGGTTAATCAGTAAAAAATAGTGTTCCGTCCAACTTCAGTGTTTGTGTGTAATTTTCCCTGACGGCGGCAAATGTAACAGAAAAAACTATTAAGGAAGTTAATAGTTTATGATCTTTTTTCATAAAGAGAACCGCCGGGTTTTAAAACATTGACTACCAATATATTATTTTTATATTTTAACAAATCTTTAATTGTTTTAAGAATCCTCCTTCAGAATCATATTGTCAATAAGGCGCACCGCTCCAACTTTAACAGCCGTACAAGCCACTGCCAGGCGAACATCCTCAAAAAGATCGACAGGGCGCAGCGTGATTCCGTCCACTATTGCAAAATATTCTGGTTCCATGCCGGGCTCCCGCAGTCTGTCCAGGGCCGCTTGCTCAATTTCCCGGGAAAAATGAGAATGGACCATCTTCCGTGCCGCCTGTAGTGCCTGGTAAATTTTGGGTGCGAGCAGTCGCTGTTCTTCGGAAAGCAACATATTCCGGCTGCTCATGGCCAAACCATCTTCCTCACGGACAATGGGGCACATCACCAGTTTCGTGCGGACCTCCAATTGACGAAGCATTTCCTGTACAATGGCGAATTGCTGATAATCTTTCTGCCCCATAAACAAGGTATCAGGCTGCACAATATCGAGCAATCGGCGGACCACCTGTGCCATACCCTGGAAGTGTCCGGGCCGGTGGGCACCCTCCATAGGCTGATCCAGGTATCCGAAATCAAGTGGATCGGGCGTTGCGTGGCCCGGCGGATAAACCTCTTCCACCGGCGGCATGAACAACACATGGCATCCTGCTCCGGACAACATTTCGATATCCTTTCCAGGAGTTCTGGGATATTTGAACAAATCGGTGGAGTCGTTGAATTGCGTCGGATTGACAAAAATACTGCCCACGCAGACATCCGACTGGGTCAGACATTTTTGAAACAAAGTCAGGTGCCCCTGATGAAGCGCCCCCATCGTTGGAACGAAGCCAACCGTTTTTCCTTTTGCCGTCTGGTTGGCCAGATAGGCCTGCAGTTCCTTTACTTTTTTAAATAGCAGCATACCGCTTTTTTGTATTCGATTCAATGGTGTCCGGCCTGGCAGTTAACACACACTGACAACGACCCGAAAACCAGGCTGTCAGTTTGCTTCTCCCGGACGCCCCCCCCCGACAAAATCGTTGGTAAGGACAGGCCAGATGACATCATCCGATGCATAATCATAAAGCCATTTACCCTATATCCGGCCCGGCACCATTTAAATTGCGGGGGCGAAAATAGACCATTTTCCCGGTTTTACATGGAATAAAAAAAGAAGTGAAAGTATCGAAGGGAATAACAGATCAGGTATTTTTTTTTGAGTCGGGCCAAATAATATGTACTAAAACAGCTAATAATTCCTCTAATTTTTTTAGTATCTTTGCGCACTATTTTGAGATAGTCAAAGTAATTTTTTTTCGTAAAAAACAATTGAGATTTGATATGACTGATAAGAAGAAAGTTCTTTTCGTGACCCAAGAGATGGATCCGTACACTGCCCTTTCAGAAATTTCCAGTGTGGTCAGGAAACTACCTGAATACGCCCAAAGCAATCAAATGGAAATCAGGGTCCTGATGCCTAAATATGGAACAATCAACGAACGACGCCACCGGTTGCACGAGGTGGTAAGGCTTTCCGGGATGAACATTATCGTTGACGACGATGATTTTCCGCTCATCATCAAAGTGGCTTCCCTGCCAAACGCACGGCTACAGGTATATTTTCTCGACAATGACGATTTCTTCAAGCGAAAATCCGTTTTTACCGACGACAGCGGTAAGCCATTCGCTGACAATCCGGAAAGAATGATCTTTTTCTGCAAAGGCGTTATCGAAACCGTACGGAAGTTCGGGTGGCCACCTGACATTATCCACTGCCACGGTTGGATGACCAGTCTGATCCCTATTTTCATCCGGGAGGCATACAAGACGGAGCCGCTGTTTCACCAATCCAAGATCATCTATTCTGTCTACAATAATTCTCTGGAAAGCAGCTTTGACAACTCTTTCATCAACAAAGCTTCTATCAATAATCTGGAAACAGAGGACTTGCATGCTTACATGAATGGTACCGGAGTAACACTGGACAAAGGAGCGGCTCACTATGCTGACGCTCTGATCCGGGGAAGCGAAGAATACAACGAAAACCTGGAAACTTTGCTGGCCACTACAGATAAACCGGTTCTTGAGCACCAAAGCGACGAAGAGCTCCTCGGAGCATATATAGATTTTTACCATTCCCTTCTGGAAGAAGAAGAAACGGTAGAACAATAAAATTTTATCAAAAAGCAATTGAGAAAAAGGCTAAACCTCCCTTTCTCAATTGCTTTTCTTATCTCATACAACTCTCCATTATCTTTACTGCTCCTTTCCTTGACATTTCACAACTACTTTTTCGGATTGTTTTTTTGGGATTAAAAGTTGACCCTTCGCCCTTAAAACAAACAGGTTTGCAGGGGGAAGAAGGAAAAATTTATTGTTTTCTTTCCTCTTCTGTCATGTGAGTAGCAGTGTATTTAAACAGATAACCAAATAAGGATCGTGTGAAGAATAATCAGTCACTATTTTGCTGAATACCGCAACAAATCCGGTCACTGCTCCAGGCTATTTTTTGAAATTGGCGCCCCTTCCCGGGAGCAGCTTTTTGGGGAGGACGTCGGTCCACGGCAAACAGACCTGCCGGGAAACCTGCAACCTACAGCACATTAACAGTCAACCTGGCTGAAGCAACCGGAGATGTACGAGCAATTCACAACTTATTTTAACACCATCCTTAGGCACCTTTTGAATGAAATATTTTAATAAGTTCATCCTCTTTTTATCAGTTGTAGTGGCATTCACCCACAACGCCTGCAATGATCCGACCGTCATTGGCTCCGATCTTCTCTCCGGCGATCAGCTGGACATCCAATTTACCGATACCATGACCATTGAGTCTTATACGGCTATAGAGGACTCAATAGCCACTTACTTTCCAGGCATTTTTACCAACATAGAAAGTTTCCCGGTCGGAATTTTCGAAGATCCGATCATGGGAACAGCTTCTTCAGGAGTTTACGTCCAGTATTCACTGAATTCAGTCTTTCCGGATTTTGATGAGCCGGGGCTTACGCTCGACTCGGTCGTACTGGTTCTTCCATACAATATCGAATATTCTTTTGGCAACCTCGATGAAGTTCACTCCGTGGAGGTTTATCAGATGTCAGAAAGTTTTCCGGACACTGCCGTCTTTTATTCTGACATGTCATTTATGGCCGATACGCTCATTGGCAAAGCCGACTTCAGGCCGATCACCAACGAAGACGACTCTGTTTCAGTCTATTTTCCGGCCCAGGATATCACCCGGAAGCTTCCTCCGCAACTCAGGATAAAGTTAGACCAGAATGGTTTTGCGGAAAAACTGTTCAATGCTGACTCGACGGTCCTGGGCTCAGTGGATGGTTTCGAAAATTTCCTGAAGGGAATCCACATCAAGCCAACGTCTGTCAACAAAGGGATGCCAAGTTTTAACTTCCGGACCAACAACAGTGGCCTCTTCGTTTATTACCGCCGTAACAGCGACACCACCTTTCTCAGCTACCAGTTTCCGGTCTTTCTGGGAAATGTCGTAACCGCTGAGTACCACCATGACTACAGCACTTCCAACCTGAATCTGTTGTCTGATTTCATTGGTAAAAATGCCCCTCATGCCGATAGCCTGCTTTTCGTGCAGGGCATGTCTGGCACCAACGTTGTTATTCGTGTACCTCATGTAGAATACCTCTCTGACAAGGTTATTAATAAAGCGGAAATCATCCTCCCGATTCAAATATTGCCGGAGGACGACCCGATCTACGAGCCTGATATCAAAGTGCTGGTTTCAGAAATTCTGGCCAATGGTTCGGCAAGTTTGATAGATGATTTTATCTTAGCTAGAAATAGAGTGGGTTTAGAACGCTTTACCGAACTGGCTGGAGGAGACATTGAATCTGACAATACCTATCGACTCAATATAACGACCCACCTTCAGGACATGAGCCGGGGGCAGGTCACTAAAGACATGCGCATCTCCATTTTCCTGAAAGCTGAACAATCCTCCCGGGTAATTTTAGGTGGAACCGGCAATTCAGATACTCCCGCTAAATTGGAGGTAACATTCACGAACTTTTAAATTTATAAACACCTAATGGTGAAGAAAAACCTGTAAACTGACCTTTGATCGTGCTTTCTCGAGGTCACTATCATTAACCAAATATCCAATATCATGTGTGGAATTATTGCTTACATTGGCACCCAACAAGCTTACCCCATCATCATTAAAGGC
>JBFIJS010000349.1:0-5224 GCA_041600595.1 Saprospiraceae bacterium
GCTGGCCGGCGTGCTCAATTTTTTTATAAACGTGTCCGGCCTGTTCGATCGTGACAAAATGTTCCCCGATGGGCACATCTACTGTAAAATGCCCGCCTGCTTTGGTCGTGACAGGTTGGCCATCGTCACCAACAACGAGCTCACCATCTACTTTGACAAATGCTCCCTGTACTCCGCAGTCTGTGTCCTCATAAAAGACATCACCTTCCACGGTAAAGGAGGATTTATCGACGAAGTCGATGCCACCATTAATAGCCGCCCCGTCGCCCAGGAACAGCGCTTCGACTGGCGGGTCAAATTCGTGTACCAGATAGCTGGGCATCAGGGTAAAAACCTCCCCACCAATGCGATAAGGAATCTTTAAAGTATAAATACCATTTTGGTTGGTATAAGCGATAACTCCCAACTGAGAAGCTGTGGGGATGTCCCTTCTGATGAGTTCACCGTTGATGTCGTCCTCTCCTACTTCCGACCACTGTACATTTCCGGTAAAAGCGGCATGATTGCCATTGTGGCCACCGTTGTTTGCCGACTTTGACATATCATAGGCATGCGCGCCAACACCTTCATCAAAGCGGAGATACAACTGGAGACCGACCTCGCTTCCGGTCATCAGCCGACGGTAGTCTCTTTCGATATTTCCGGCTGATTTACCCTGACTCCAGATGCGTACTTCATCCAGGATGCCCTGGTAACCTCCACCGATCTGGAGGTCATTATCAGCGTCAAAAAGGTTTTGTGCGGGAAAACTTTGACTGGCCTTTTCTATTCCATTTACAAATAGTTTCATCTCTCCATCCCGGAGTTGGGCGGCGAAATGGTTAAAATTGTCCAGGGATATTTCTGAGGCATTCATGTAAAGATTGTATGCCTGTTGGTTGGGAACGGTAAGCAGCTGAAAGCGCCATGCATTCTGACTCTGGACATAATCCAAAAGATAACTGCCACTTTTTTCAAATAAAGTAAAATCAGCACTGTAACTCGCCGGCTTGATCCAGGCCTCCAGCAATAATTCGTCGGTGAGCGTAAGAGAACCGGAATGACTAACCTGCAGATGGTTATTCCCATCAAAGGTGACACTTCTGCCATATATCCCATCTGTGCTTTCGGCACTGACCTGAACCCCCTCCACGGCTATACCACTACCATAGCTAACCCTTCCGGTCACCGTCCCTACGGGGCTACGGAATCCGATAGAAGTGGCCGGCAGGGACGGAATATAATCATTATTACAGTCAGCCCGGGCGATAATGGTATATTCGTACATGACACCCGCATCGGTATTTTCATCGATCCATTCCACTTCATCCTCATCGGAGATCGTCTTCACGATCGGGGTTTCATTAGAGCCCAGCCGCTTTTTGTTGATTTTAAATTCGGTGATAAAATCGGAAGGGGTGGCCTGCGTCCATTTCAGATTGACCTTATCGGGATAGTACCCTTTGTCGGCAGTGAGGGAATTATCATCGAAGACATTATCCAGGTCCGGGACAAAACTGACACCCGTAATCACATCGTCCGCTTTGACGCCATTCGGGACGCAACCATTGGTCGCATAAATTTCGTAAGAATAACTTTTACAAGCTTCCACCTCATTATCCAGCTTACTGACGGTGGTTCCTCCAGGCACTGGAATGTCGTGCGTCCCCAGCACCGAGGCTTCCTTTCTTTTGATTAAATAATCGGTAGCGCTGTAAGCCGCCGACCAGCTTAACGTGACCCCCGTGACAGGATCTATCGAATGTACAAAGTTGGTCGGCTTGCCCGGATCGGCAGGAGAAATGCCCGTTACTGGGACAGTATAATTACTGGTTCCGCAAGTATTTGCCGCCAAAACCCTACAGGAATAATTTTCTCCTCTGTTGATTAAATTTCCTATTTTTAAGCTCCGCTGAATGCCATTCACATTATCATCAAAATGGGTTATTTGACCATTTTGCCGGAGCTCCACATGGAATACATCCGGCGTATTGATCGATCCGTTCCATTCCCAGGTCAAATCAATGGTCCCGTCGCAATTATCGTCGGAAGCGGTCATATTTTCTGGTATGACAGGTATAGATTTTCGCCTCCCCGAAGAATTGGTATTAACATAGCCAGAATAATCAAACCGATAACTGCTCGGCGTAAATTTATGACGGATCCGGTAGTCATATTCTACTCCGGCAGACACACCCGTATCATCGTAGAAAGTTGTTGGAAATTGAAGACTGGCGATGGAAGAGGAAGACCAGTTAGCATCCGTTTTTAGTTTTCGGTAAATGTAAGTAGATAGCTTACTGTCGCTGCAACTCAGTGTGGCGTCGTTCGACCAGGACACCCTGATGAAACCACAGTGAACATCTGAAGTGGCCGAGGGCGTACCCGGCGTTCCAACGGTGGCCTGGGTTGGTGTGGTCCTGGTCCAATCTTCAAAATTTGTATCACTATCGCCAGTCCCCCTGCCATCCCACCAACCATCAATTGAAATAGTACTAGTGGTTCCAAAGTCAGAATCGGGTAAATTTTTATAGGTAATGATATTCCAATAGGAGTCACCGGTTTTTTCCCAACCCCGTGTGGAAGCGGCAGTAGGCAATTGATAACTAAACTCTGTGCCTTGTGTTGTTTCTGTGTGTCTCCGAGAGTCATTTGGAATAGGGTTCAGATTGTGATCCCACCAAAATATAAGTGTGCCATCCACATAGACCTTACACCAGTGCATCCAGTTATCTTCAAAAGTGTCATCATCATAATACCTGAATTTCACCGTTACTTCGCCAGAGCAGTTGTCATAGGATATGCTGTAATCAGTATTATTATTTGTAAATTCTCCACCGGCTCTCGAATCCAGAGACAGGAACAAAATGCCAAGCATCAGGAAGAACGCCCTAAACGAGCATCTGGCATTTCGATCTTTCTCCGTGCTTGTCTGCCGGGAGGAGGTCTGAAAAGGATAGCGAAAATTGCTTGGAAACAGGTCATTTTTTCTCATGATGAAAGTGTTTTTGTTTTAAATGTTTAAGAGGCACCAAATTTTAGAGTCCGTTGTCGAAAAGCTACAGATTCAGCAGACCGGTGAGCTGTTGAAAAGCTTTCATTTGAATGGAAGAGGTGTTGGAGGAGAGATTAATTGTTTATTGGATATCTTTCTGAAAAAGATCAGGGATGTCCCGAAAGCAAAGATGGAGCAGGGAGAATTATGATAATATCACAAAACGGCCAAATACTTGCACAAAACGGCCATCCGCTATAAACCTTAGATTACAAACCACTTAAACAACCTGAAATAGTAGAAATGCGCATCACTCCTCCGTCTTGCGGAAGTCACGTGGCGAGACACCATGTTTTTTAAGAAATGCACGGGAGAAATAGCTGGGATCGCTAAACCCCGTTTGAAAAGCAATTTCGGCAATATTCAGATCGGTTTGCAGGAGCAGTTGCGCCGCCTTTTCCATACGGAAAATCTGAATATACTGATTGGGTGCAGTCCCGGTCAGGGCTTTTAACTTGCGGCGAAGCTGCCGCTCGCTCATGGCCATTTGCCGGGTAAGGCAGCTAATATCAAATGCAGGGTCGGTATATTGTTCACTGGCAATTTCCCGGACACTCAATATAAAGGCATCTTCCAGCTGCAGGTCGGGGTTTTCCTTTTCTTCGGCGGTCGGCCCGACAGCAGGATTGAGGGCCATTTGATTGAAACGTTGTCGGAGCCTTTGTCGAAGTTCAAGCATTTTGGCGACCCGCACCCGAAATTCCTCTTCGTCGAAAGGTTTGGCCATGTAGGCATCTGCCCCGCGTTTCAGTCCCGTCAGCCGGGCGTCGGCATCGGCCAGAGCGGTGAGCAGGATGATGGGGATGTGACTGGTGAGCGGGTCATTTTTGAGGGTCTGACAAAGTTCAAAGCCATCTTTCTCCGGCATCATTACGTCGCTGATCACCATGTCCGGGATCTCACCTCTTGCCACCTCAATCCCTTCCTGTCCGTTTTCAGCGAAGCTGATCTTATAGTTCTCGGGCAGACAAGAGGCGATGTATCGGGCCAGGTCGGGAGTGTCCTCCACGATTAATACCCGTATGGCTTCTTTGCCACTGTCGGGAAGGGTTGCCGGTCTGTCCGGCACTGCTGGCAGGGGAATGGGTAGAACTGTTTCCGGCAGAATAAAATCTTCATCTTTCTGGTTGGCCTGGAGGCGGATCGGAAGCCATACGGTAAAGGTGCTCCCCTCCCCCAGCTGGCTTTCCACGTTCATCCTGCCGTCCAGCAGGGCAACGAGTTGGTGAGTAAATGACAACCCGATGCCGGTCCCTTTCGTGGGTGTGGCAGATCGCTGAGCCTCCACCTGGTAAAAACGGTCGAACAGATGCGGGAGGTCTTCTTCCTGAATACCAACTCCGGTATCTCGTACAGAAATTTTCAGTTCGCCGTTGACTCGCTCGGTATTCACGGTAATGGTATCCCCTTCATGGGTAAATTTTAAAGCATTAGACAGCAGGTTGGAGAAGATGTCGTAGAGTTTTTGTTTGTCATAATCCATTTCGAGCGAAGACAAAGAAGAATGGAATAAAAGCTGTTTGCCGTTGGCTTGGGCAAATGATTCAAAGGGCTCCACCATTCGCCGGAGCAAGGATATCATGTCACCCCGGACGTAGAAAGTGTTCATTTTTCCCTCTTCCATTTTGCTCAGGTCAAGGATTTGATTGATCAGCTGGAGCAATTGACGGCCATTGCGTTGAATAAGTTGCAGGCCGTCCGTACCGATGGGTTTGGTTCTTTTGAGAGCCTGGTTTACGGGACTAAGGATCAGCGTCAGCGGAGTGCGAAATTCGTGGGAAATATTAGCGAAGAAGCGGGATTTGACTTTGTCCAGCTGGCGCAACCCTTCGGCTTGTTCTTCGATGATCCTTTTATCATTTTCAATTTTGGCCGTCGCCTTACTGATTTCTGTTTCCAACAATTTTTGCGTTTCTAAAAACATTCTGGTTCTTCTTTTAATCAACCAGATCACGCCCGCTATCAAAGTCAATAGCGACAGGACGATAAACCACCCCTGCAGGTAAAAGGGCTTAAGCACCCTGATCTGGATGTCCAGTTCATAGGGTGACCAGCCGCTCGCAGCGCTTTGCCCTTTGATGCGCAACTGGTGGTTGCCATACGGGAGTGCCCCAAACTGGAGGGTGTTTTCTTTCTGGTAGTTCCAGTCGCTGTAAACCCCGTCAATCTTCCAGGCATACGATGTTTTAC
>JBFIJS010000350.1:0-5221 GCA_041600595.1 Saprospiraceae bacterium
CTATTCTGGATCTCGGCTCCCTCGATATTTCCCCCGATTACCTGATTCCGAATAACCAGGGGATCAAAATTGTGAATGCCAGTTCCGATATGCTGGTCATTGATTTGGGAAAAAACAGCGAAGACTATAAGGTTGGTGATCTGATCTCCTTCAACTTAAAATACATGGGAGCCCTGCATTTGCTAAACTCAGATTATATTGAAAAAGAGGTCGTCTGACCCGCCAGCGATAGCACTGCCTTTTCCAACGGGGTTTAAAACCGGTAAACCAACTGCACAACCCCGTTGGGAAAGGACTCCTGGTGATTGACCCTCAGGTTAAATGCTTTTGTGACCCCCTCAAATATGGGAACACCCCTGCCCAGCATGGTCGGCATAATGGATAGAATGACTTCATCCAGCATCCCTTCATTGACAAACTGCCCGGCTAAATTAGCACCACCGATCAGCCAGGTATCCTCGTTTTTTTTCTTCAATTGCTCACTCAACTCCCGTATTCCGCCATTCCAGAGAACGAGGTCCTCCCGTCCGAGGGTATCTATTTGCCGGGAAGAAAAGATGTAGGTAGTGGCATGCGGAAATGCCCAGCCACCCGGGAAGTTGCTGGCTTGTTCAAACGTTTTGGAACCGGAAATAATAAAACCGATCTTTTGATAAAACGCCTCGTAACCATAATCGAAGCCGGCCTCCTGGTAAGGTGTGAGCCAATCAACACCACCCTTTTCATCTGCCAGGTAGCCATCGAGGCTGCAAGCAACGTAATAGATAATTTTTCCCATGTTTTTTGTTCTTTATAAGAAATCTGACACCCCGCCGCAGCTTGTCAATTCACCACTACTCTTTCCGATACCCGCCAACCCAGACTGGTCGTCAGATCGACCCAGTACATCCCCGGGGCGAAGTTAGCCAGGGAGAATATTAACTGATCTACTGCATTTTTACGCAATAATAGGTAACCATTGGCATCGTAAAGCTCCAGTGAAAAAGCTCCGTCCAGCTCAACAGTCAAATCCTGAAAAGCAGGATTGGGATAGATATTGTAGAATTCCGGACTGGCCAAACTGTTTTCCGTTTGGGTTAAATTATCAAGCTGCACCAGCCAGGTCTGATTGGTGACTGTCTGCCCGCCGGTCATGCCACCGGCTATAACCACCTCACTATCATTAATTTGTGCCACTCCCCTGAGATCCATGACGGCGGGCATGAAGCCGCTCGTTTGAAAAAAACTTTCGGTTGCCGGATCAAAAACGGTGATGCGGTCCAGGGGTTCTACCCCACCCGAGCCGTTGTAGGCGACGCCATTATAATTGTAGGTAACATCGCTTCCACCAAGCCAGACGCACCGGCCATGATGAGCAACGGCTCCCATCCGGTAGCCTTTTGCCTCCGGCTGTGCGGTCTCGCTCCAGATGATGTCTGTGGGATCCGCAGGATTGATGATGCCCTTTCGAAAACTGGCAGCCGCCGGGAAATTGAAGCTAGCTCTTGCCCCCCCGGCGTAGTAGATCGTGTCGCCAACGATAACACCGGCTCCTCCGAAAACTTTGAAGTTGCTTTGGTTGGGCAACGACGTGCCAAGGGTCCAGGTGTTTTCCGACGGGTTAAAAATCTGGACGTCGGTGACGTTGGTCGTATTGCTCCAACCGGTGATCACATAGATGAGGCTGTCCCGCCAGACCACCTGTACCTGATCGTCGATCGCTCTGGGAAGTGGGGCGGCATCGGGTAGCCAGGCATTTGTTGCCGGATCGAAAACGTGGACTTTTTCAGAACTGACTTCGCTGCCATTCTGGGCCACGTGGTAACCACCGATTACGTATATTTTGCCTTTTACAATATTAGCGGAAGCAGCGATTTTACCGCCATTGGGATCGGGCACATCGGGCAATGGCTCCCATTGATTGGCTGCTACATCCAATCGCCAGGCTTTCAAATGAATACCTGACCAGCTTTTGGTACTGTCCAATCCACAAAAGGAATAAACGTAGGATTTGCCGTTTGAAGTTGCGGACACCACGGCGTTGTTACTGACCCGTTCGGGCATTGGTGCCAATTCAAGAAATTGAGCGGATAGCTGAAAGGCCAGGCAAAGCAGGGTGGCCGACCACCATAATTTTGGGTTCATGCTTAGTGTTTGAAAGCAGGAGGGCAATAATATTTTGGGTTTTTAAAACTAAAACAGCGTGCAAAACAAGTACAAAATCTCCGCTTTACCTAAAATCTGGTGGAGATATTTGTACACCATCTCATCAGTGGCCCAACAAACATGGGTATTTCCAGGTACCAATGGTTACTTCTCCCAAACGATCTCCCACTGCTCATCGTCGTAATCCTCCTGACAGATTTTAGTTCTGGGCGGACAAAAGCAAAACAAACACACCGTATCACATTTTTCGTCGACGATGTATTCCGGCCCGTCGAATGCCAAATTTCCGGTGTGCAACCAGTAGTGGTATTCGTTTCCCTGCAGCTGCCTTCTGACCATCAGCAAGCTGGTATCTTGTGAAGGGCCATTATTGAAAAGTACCTTAACACAATCAGGAATGGTGGATTGGATGGAATCGTCGTCGTAGTTGCAGGCAACTATAAACGTGGTAAGCAACAGAAAGAAGAAAAGATTTTTCATAACATCAGATTTTTCTCCTAAGACAGTCATGAAATCTGGAGGCGTTGGTCAATCCATCAGGATTCGTCAAACCGGCAGGCCATGCGGCATGCTGCATTTATCGCTTCGTGCCTTACATTTCTGCCGCACAGGGATTTATCTTTACACAAAAGCAAATCGATGAAAGAAATACAAATACCAACCATGTTGCTGGATTGGGAAAAGGCCAGTAACAACCTACAGCGAATGAAGAAAAAGGCCGACAAAAACGGCTTGTTGCTTCGCCCCCATTTTAAGACCCCCCAAAGCCAGGAAGTGGGGAGAAAATGTCGTGATCTGGGAATCCGCAGCATTACGGTTTCTTCTATGTCCATGGCCGAATATTTTGCCAGCGACGGATGGGATGATATCACAGTTGCTTTCCCCGTGAATGTACGGGAGGCAGGTAAAATTTTCCGGTTATCGAGAAAAACCAAACTCAACATTTTAGTAGTCAACCCCGAAACGATTGACTTCCTCCGGGAGCCATTTCCCGGGGAGGTTGGTGTTTTCATAAAAATTGATGTCGGCTCCAGTCGGACAGGCCTCCTGCCCGACGACGACGCAACCATCCAGGCATGTATCGAACGGATTGAGTCGGCTCCTTCTCTCCGGTTCAAAGGTTTTCTGGCTCACGCCGGTCAAAGCTACCGTTCCAGATCGAAAGAGGAAATCCGGGAGGTGCACCAAACCTCCATGACCATTTTTAAAGGGTTGCGAAAAAAATACGGGAAAAAACATCCGGAACTTTTACTTTCAACGGGTGACACACCTACCTGTTCGGTCGCGTCCAACTGGAAAGGCATCGACGAAATCCGGCCCGGGAATTTTATTTTCTACGACCTGATGCAGGTGCAGATCGGCTCTTGCAAAATGGAAGATATTGCAGTGGCCATGGCTTGTCCGGTTGTTGCCAAACACCCTGAAAGACAGGAAGTTATCATATACGGTGGCGGTATTCACCTTTCCAAAGACCGGCTGGAATGGGACGGAAAGACTATTTTCGGAATGCCGGTTTTGTTGCACGAAAACGGCTGGGAACTACCAGATGGCAAAAGTTACGTTCGGTCTGTTTCACAGGAACACGGCATCCTGAAATGCTCCCCTACCCTTTTTAAGAAATTGGAGATCGGCGGCCTGGTGGGCATTTTACCCGTGCATTCCTGTATGATGGTCGATTTAATGGATGGGTATTTAACAACGTCCGGCGAGTTTTGGGGCGTGATGTGAGGGCATTAAAGACAAGTCAGGCCTCGTCGGACGAACCGGCACCTTCCCAGGAGAAAAAACTGAAAATCGTTTTGCCGTAGTTTCTTTTTTGCCAAAAATGCGGATGGTTATCGTAGTTGTGGTTGGGGTTGTGTTCCATGACAAGCCAGCCATTTTCCTTGAGTATTTTTTTTTCGAAGATCAAGTCTGGAATGGTATCCATCGTCGTCAGGGCGTAGGGCGGGCCGGCGAATATATAATCGTAGCTGTCGGTGGCGCGATCGATAAATTTGAAGACATCGTAGCGGACTATTTTTATGCAGTCTTCGATGTCCAGCAGTTTGGCGGTTTGATAAACGAATTTTATACAGGGGCCGAATTTATCCACATATGTAACATCCCGGCAGCCGCGGGAGATAAATTCATAACTGTGATTGCCGGTACCACCAAAGAGATCAAGCACTTTGAGCGATTCAAAATCGAGGTGGTTTTGCAAAATATTGAAAAGTCCTTCCTTGGCAAAGTCAGTCGTTGGCCGGGTTGGCCAATTGTCGGCGGGAGGATTGAAACGCCTGCCCTTAAATTTTCCGGAGATAATTCGCATGATCGGTTCTACTGTTGGATCGTGAAATGTAATTGCCAGCAACGCCTGCGTGACCAATTATGATGGAAGGCCAGGATGCACTTGCGGGAGAGTCATTTATTCGCAAAGTAACAAGGAATGGAGGGGAAAGAAAAAGTTTGGATCTAAAGAAGATGCCGCTGCACCAAATTGAACCGATGATGGAGGTGGCTGGAAGTGCAGATTGGCCACATACCGGTAAAGCAGCTTGTAAATATCAGAGTCGTTGACCACCTTTCCCGACAGGTATAAAGGGGCGGTGTTGGGGCTAAGCCCGTATTGCTCGTATGCCAGCAGGATAAAATACAGAACATCACTGGCAGACTTGCAGTCGTATCGGTTGTACAACAACAATTCTTCCTTTTGAAAAACAGCTAATTGAAAAGTGTCGTTGGCAAAACAGGCAAAAGCGGCCTCCGGAACCGACTCCGGAACCGGCACTTTCAAACACCCCACCAAAAAAGGCGTAGATGAGTGGTAAAAGGCAGCGGAGGGAAATTTGTCCTGCAGAAGTTCCAACAATTGTTTTCCCACCTGATAGACAACTTTGGCCTTGAGCGGAAATACATCATCGACTAGTACCTGTTCTTTCACCGGATCGGTAACGAGCTCAGACAGGTAGGTATCTGATTCATTTTCGTTGAATAGCCTCGACGGTACCAGTGTCACCACTGGTGAAGCAAACGCTATTTTCACTGTCCCGTATTCCGCCTTCAGCAGATCCTCTTTTACTAAAAAATCTTCCAA
>JBFIJS010000351.1:0-5204 GCA_041600595.1 Saprospiraceae bacterium
GAGCTGTAAATTGCCGGTATGCCCCGACAGTCCGATGGCCGCATCGTCCAGCTCCGTGCTGCCGGGCCCGATCGTCCGCGGGGCAAATGCCCGGACGCTGGATGGGCCACCAATCGTGTAGAGATCCAGCACGGAGAAGGAGCTGTTGGCGGTGAGCCGCAACCCCGCAAAAAAGGCAAGGTGGTAGGCAAAAGTCGTTTTTTGATTGAGGCTGAAGTATTGTCGCCAATCGCTTTCTGTGAAGAAATTGAGCGGATAGCCAAGGTCTGCCTCATCGGCCACCGACTGCGGCAAAACGAAACCACTGCCCCGGAGGGTGAACCGTTGCCGGAAAAGCGTTTTCCAGCGGCCGTTGCTGTTGAAGCGGTTGTCAAATTTGAAAGTATAATTGGGACGCAGTTCCACCTGTGTCGCAAAGGTCAGCAGCGTTTGCGTTGAATCCGACGGAATGGCTCCGAGGATGGAGTCTTTCAGCATCAGATCACTGAAACTGGTGAACTGCAAAGAAGCCCGTACCGGGTTTAATTCGTGGGTGATGGAACCATCCCGGCTCTTTTTCCAGGTAAATCCACCTTCTCCCTCCAGCCGCTGTAGTCCCAATCGGAGATCAGGCTGCCCGGTGGTTTCCAGACCGAAAAACAGTCCTTCGTGCTTAAACGACAACCGGGTAGCCACCAGCGCATTTTTCTGCCGGTTGCGGATACCAAGGATATTTTGCGGCAGCGTCAGTTGGGCCCGGGCCTCGCTGCCCAGCAGTTGGGTGAAATCGGAGGCTTGTTTTCCAATACCAAAATTGAGGAAGCTGCCATCCCAGCTCAGTTGCAGATTTTCGGCGGCGCCAAATACGTTGCGGTGCTGCCAGGCCAGACCGGCTTCCATACCTATATAAAGGCCGGGAGAATACAAAGCCGACAATTTCCCTTCTATTTTCTGCGGAACGGACGGCGTCAACAGCACCTGCGCCTCAAGCAGGCTGTCGGCCAGCATGGAGGGTTCGAAGCGGATATTGACAAATTTGAAAAACTGGAGATTTTGCAGGCGGAACAGCGCTTTCCGGTATTTTTCATTGGAAAACAACTCCCCGCAGTGGAATGGGATATTTTCCAAAATGACTTCCTTTCGGACGCTCATTTCGGAAAAAACAAAACCAACACAACTGTCCGCTTCTTCCAATTGCTGCCCCGTGCCGGTATTTTTCAAATCATAATCAGGATAAACGAATACCTCACTGATCCGGTAGCGCCGTTTCTCTTTTGCCGTCACATCATCTTTGAAGCGCAACGACAACGCCACCGCTCCGGAAGACTGAAAAGTATCGGCCTCAAACAACAGATTGTCCGGCGAAAAATAATACCAGCCTTCATTGCGGAGACTGTCGGCCAATCGCTGTCGTTCGGCCTTGAGCAAGTCGAGCCGGTAAGGCTGACCGACCTGTAGCAGAGCTCCGGGTCGCAGTTCCAACAATCGGCGTTCCACCATCCCGGTGTCGGGCGGAAAGTCGAGCGCGGAAACAAGTTTTGGAGGTTCCACTAAATGGACGGTATGCCGGGCCTTTTTCTTCTTAAACCAACCTTTTCTCCGGGTATCGATCTCCAGTTGGAAATACCCGAAATTGGCGGCGGTCTTACGCATCGCTTCCTGGTGGTTTTCAACAATATCCTCCTGGTACAAAACCGGCGGCGCTCCCCACTTCCGGGCCAGCCAATTGCCAAAACCCTTTTCTTTACCGGGGTTGTTAAAGGTATTGTAAATGGCCACTTTCAGGCGCATCCACAGAAAGTGGGAATTGCGCCGGGGTAGCACGACATTTTGGGCCAGGGCTGATTCCAGTTTGGCCGTCTCCCACTCTTTATTGGCTTTTTTCACCTTGACCTCCGCCCCATTGTAGAGGCGTTCTCCTTTGGGCAGGAGAAAGGTCCCGGTGCAACTGGAAACCAGCAGACAGAGCATGGCCAACAGCGACCAGGTAGCAGATATGTTATTTTTTCGATTGCGCAATCTGTATTTTTTAAAGCATGTTGGCGGATGCGAAAAGCCGGCCCCAATGCAACCGGCCTTTTTTGCTGTCCGCCTTTATTCTTTCTTCTTTTCTCCGTTCAGCTTTTTAAACTCTTTGGTAAAAACCAAACCCGCCCCGGAATTCCGGATCACATCGCTATTGAGCAACTCCAGACCATCCTCCGAAAAGGCACGGATTTTCAACATTCCATTGGGTGTCAGCGCATATTCGATCTCGGCGTTTTCAAAGCTGCTGCGCCATTGGCTGCCGCCATTGATATCGCCCTCGGCACCACCGCTGATTTTAAAGGTAAGCCGGTCGTTTAAAAATGATTTTTGCAAACTGAGGTTGTAATTCGTCAGGTTGGCCGATTCGTTGTCGCCGCTGAAAACGACATCTTCCCGGACGTTCAGGCTCACATCGACAAACTTGATGTACTGGCTCGCCAATGCATTGAACTGGCTCGACAGGAAATCATTGAGACCTAAGCCCAAATTGGCTCCGCCCAGACCGGCCCCGCTGCCCAAAAAACCATTGAATACCAGCAGGCCAAACACTTGTTGGGGCAGGCGTTCTTCGTCCGAATTAAGGGAGGCTATGGCTGCCTGGACCGTAGGGTTTTCGGAATTACTAACCTTTCCTCCCTGGGTTACGGTCTGGTTGTCGGGGTATTCAACATCAATGTTCAGTTCAGGCCTTTCCACGTCATTGGTCACCTTGAAATTCAGAAAAAATGTCTGGTAATTCCGCAACTCGGGGTTGTCTGTCACACCTCCACCCCCTCCCTGCACCAATAGCGGATACGGGGAGGTCCGGACAACGTACCGGGCCGTGATCTGCAGGTCCGGATTGAAAGGGTCGCCGGACCAGGCGAGGTAGCTGCCGGGTGCGATTTCAAAATTTCGCTTGACGATATTTTGGTAAAAATAGCGGTACGTGCCACTTTTTACCTCACAGCGCCCACCCAGGTTGATGGTGCCGTCAGGGTAAATTTCCAGGGCCAGGCGGCCGTCCAGTGTTCCTTCGAAATTATCGCCCGATGCCGGGTCGGCCACCACTTTCAGGAGGAGGTTTTCGTCCACTTCCAGGTTCATATTGAGTTGGAGAGGATACTGTCGGGACAACGTTTTGCGCTTAATTTCCACCGGTCTGACAAAAATAACCACGCCTTCGCCGGTCGACTGATCGAGTGCGGAGTCATAGATATAATTGAAGACTGACCCTTTTACCGGTTTCACGCTGAGAGTAATAACGGGCTCCGCCAATGGCCCTCTGATCGTACCGTCCACCACGGCCATCAACCGGCCGAAATATTCGGCATTCTGGCTTTGCTTTGTGTCCAGTACGAGCCATTTTCTGGAAGAAACGGTAAGATCGTATTGCAGGTCTATCCAGTTTTTGGTTTTCAGCATGCCGTTGATCGTCAGGCTGCCTCCCTGCTGATCGGTTAGAGTCAGGCCCGACAGGTCGAGGCCACTGGGCTGGAAGACCAACTCTTTTTCACTCAGTGCGTAACGGACATTGCTCAGCGCAACCGTGGCCCGGGCATCTTTCAGCGCAAGACTGCCGGAAGGTTTGGGTGCGGCGGCAGTACCACCTATTTTCAAACGACCATCCAACGTGCCGGCGAGGTCTTTCAGACTGCCCGCCAACAAAACTTCAAAGTTGGAAAGGTTGAGGCTGTCCATTTGGAGCGTAAAATCAAGCGCACGCTGGCCGCTAGACAGGGCTGAGGAAGAGCCCTCGAAGAGCAGTGCTTGCCGGCCGTTGACGAGATGCAGGTTTTTTACGGAAACTTTCTCCCCCTCGTAGCTGATTTCGTTGTCCATCGGAACATCCCATTTTTCGTAATCAATTAATTGAGTGGGAGAAAAATGCACGGTCAGGCCATCTTCCAGCTCTGCCGTTTCGGCAAAAACAGCCAGTTCATACTGGGTCTTTTCCAGGCTGTCGAGTGAGGTAAAACGGGCACTGGCCGTTTCACCGTCGAGTGTCCCGGACAGTGACAGGTTGTTGGCGACCAGCTCTCCGTATTGTTGCACGACCGGGATGTCGAGGAAAAAGTTGGCGATCTCGCCATCGCCGTTTGCCTGAATGGACAAGTCTTTTACCTTCCAGCTTTCGTAATGTGCCAACGGGAAATCCGTCTGCAATTCAAAGCGCCGGTCACGGCTGTTAAAGCCACCGGTCAGGGAAAATGACTCCAATTCGTACAGCCCCGGTATGATGCCGGTGGTAAATAAGTCCGGTTGAACGATGGACAACCCGAAAGACAGCGAATCAGCCGTCGCAGCGGGTGGCAGCGGGTCCCGTTGTTTTTTTGTCCGAAAATAATGCTGGGAAAAATCAGCGGCTAACTGCGACAGCCCCGACAGATCGAACTCCCCGCTCAGCCAGGCATTCAGCCAATCGGACGACACCGTCAAGTCGTTCTTCCGGTTGTGAAACGAAGCGGTCAGATGCACGTCGCCCGGCTCCACCTGCAAGGTATCTTGTTGGATCAACATGTTTTGCAAAAAAGTGGTGGCATCCAGGGTGTCCGGTGAAAAACCGTCCAGCCGGCCATTCCATTGAAAGGACGCCTGCACATCCTCCTGAGCAATTCCGAGCGCCCGTAAATCCAGGCAGTTGACGGTTGCATCCCAGGTCAGGGTCGGTACGGGGAGCCCCAGGTCGCCGGCGGCCAGCAGCGACAAGTGGAGGCGGGGATCGGGATTCGAGATGTTTGCGGTGAATTTCTCACTATCCAGGCCGGCCTCTACGGTCAGGTCTGCCATGGTCCACTCCTCCCAGGTCAGGCTGTTAAACCGTCCGGCCACGGAGGCGGTCGCTTGTTTTCCGAGGTCAAAACCATCGCCTTCCAACTGAAAGTCAAAATCAGCCATCCGGACGGATTGAAGCGTGCTGTCCGTCACCAATTGCCCGACGGCCAATTGTTTTCCCTGTAAATTGACGGCATATTTTTCTTTTTGCAGCCACCCGTCGAGCAACAAAAACCCCAGGCTGTCCAGGCCGATCATCGTTTCCGTGACAAAATCGTCCGACCGGCCACTGGCACTTCCTTCGATGGCAACAATAGATGGCAACCGGACAAAAGGTGTGAGCAGAGAATCGGGCAGGTAGCCAAATATTTCCGCCCGGGCCAGTTCGCCCGAAAAAGCAACATCAAATCCCAGGCTGTCGGGAGTCGTCAGGTTGGTCAGAC
>JBFIJS010000352.1:0-5200 GCA_041600595.1 Saprospiraceae bacterium
TTATGCATTTTAATTTTTTAAATTTTATTTCCACGGCCCCTGTTGCGTAACATTTACGATGGCAAAATCTGTGAATCGAAAAAGCCCTCCGGAAAATCCAAGCCAAAGCACCCCGTTACGATCTTCCCATGCCGCCTGTAGACCAAAACGATGAGTCAGGTCCATCCGGTCCGTTTCCTTGAACAACGTGAACGTTGACCCGTCAAAGCGATAGGCTCCAACGCCCGTTGCGCCAATCCAGGTGTTCCCTTTTTTATCTTCATAAATGGTGTAAATGTCATTGTGATGCAAGCCCTCCCATTCAGGATATTGAACAAATGTTTCACCATCGTAGCGACTAAGCCCTCCGTCTCCGCTCCTGCTGTCGGGGTCAGGATGGTCCCTTTCTGCTACTCTTGTTCCGAACCAGACATGGCCATTCTTGTCCTCCAAAATGGTTTGCACACAATTGGAGGCGAGTCCGTCCTTTTTGGTAAAATGTATGAATTCGCCGGAGGCGATATTGTACCTGCAAGCACCAAATCCACTCCGGCCAAACCAAATATGCCCCTGGCTATCCTCCATGATTACCGTCACCCAATTCGCTGTTGACAAATAGTCCGGGACATCAACATCCGGCAGCGGCAGCGGGAAATCAGAGAAAACACTGCCATCAAACCGACACACCCCTCCCCACGTACCTACCCAAATAGTCCCTCCACTGTCTAGTAAAATATTGGAAACACGGTCATGACAAAGTCCTTCTTTTGTAGTGAAATTTGTAAAGGTTTTACCGTCGAATCTGGAAAGGCCGGAATGCGTGCCAAACCACATATTTCCGTCTTGGTCTTCGGTGATACTTGCCACTGTACTTCCCGCCAGTCCGTCCTTTTCAGAAAAATAAGTCAGCATTTCCCCGTCGAAACGGGCCACGCCATCCGACATCGTACCAAACCACAGGTTACCTTTTTGATCTTCAAAAATTTCGACCACGTACTCGCTTATTTGTGCATCAGCTTGAAAAACGGGTTGTCCGTTGCAAGCAGCCAGGCTGGCAAACAAGAGCATCAGGGACTTTGTGGATAAATAAAAACAGACTTTCTTCATTGGTGATATGTTTTTCTCAAAAGTAGAAGAAAGAACCAGTTGCGAGCTTTTTCTTTTGTAAAAGGATGTGAAAGGAATGTAAATGTTTCAAAAAGTGGAGCAGTTGAAATCTGTAAAAACGATCTCTCAAACTGGTCGCCCCGGGCTGCAAGGCACTGTTACCAGCGATGAAGTACGGTCCTCCAGCAAAGCGGCAACAGCCAGACAGCCTGCCTTTTTGCAAAAAAGGTCCTTCTTTCGGCACGGTCCGTACGATCGGTGTTCTAAAAATCATTCTCAGCGTTTAGTTTTGTTGCTTCATCGCATTGCATCATGGATACCATCACCGGCCACATCGAACGCATCACCTTCCAGAACGCCGACAACGGCTACACGGTCGCCCGCCTGCAAGAGGGCGGAAAAAACGAACTTACGACTGTCGTGGGTACGATGACTTCTGTACAGGTCGGCGAAACGCTGCGTTGTCAGGGTTATTGGAAAAACGACCCGAAGTTTGGGTTTCAGTTTGTCGTGCAAGACTATCAGGTGACCCAGCCGGCGACGATCCGGGGCATTGAAAAGTACCTGGCGAGTGGCATGATCAAGGGGGTGGGCAAACATTTCGCCGAGCAGATCGTCCGAAAATATGGCGAAAAAACGCTCGACATCATTGATCAAAACCCCGACCTGCTGCGGGAGGACATTGACGGCATCGGCCCGAAGCGGATTCAGAAAATCAAGGATGGCTGGGCCGAACAAAAAGCCATCCGGGAGGTGATGACTTTCCTCATGGGCTACGGCATCAGTCCGACGTATGCCCAAAAGGTGTTCAAAACCTATGGCGATGACAGTATTAAAATAATTAAAGACAACCCTTACCAACTCGCCCGCGACATCTGGGGAATTGGCTTCAAAACGGCCGACCAGACCGCACAGAAAATGGGCATCAAAAAGGAAAGCGACATCCGCATTGATGCGGGAGTGGAATATGCCCTGCACCAGATCTCCGACGACGGCCATACCTGTTTTCCCGTTGATAAATTTCTCGAAAAAGCACAGGAACTCCTGGAGGTGGACGCCAATTTGATCGCTGCCCGGCTGGCGCACATCGAGCAGGAAGAACGTATCGTGACGGCACCGCTCATGATCGAAGAACAACCGACGGCTTGTGTGTGGCTGCAGTTATTTCATGTGTGTGAAGGAGGGATCGGAAAGGAACTGAAACGCATCCAGCAAGGCGCTTCCAACCTACGGGACGTAAAAACCAAAGAAGCAGTCGCCTGGGCGGAGCAGAAACTGGGCATCCAATTGGCAGACAATCAACGGCTTGCTGTGGGCAGTTCGCTAAGCGAGAAAATCCACATCATCACGGGTGGGCCAGGTACCGGGAAAAGCACCATCACCAAAGTCATCCTGCTCGTTTCTCATCAACTGACCTCTAAAATAATGCTCGCGGCCCCGACGGGACGGGCAGCCAAACGTATGGCCGAGATCACCGGCATGAAAGCCAGTACGATTCACACTTTGCTGGAGTTCGATTTTTCGGTAAATGGGTTCAAAAGAAACCGGGAAAACCCGCTCGACTGTGACCTGCTCATCGTGGACGAGGCCAGCATGATCGATACCGTGCTGATGTATAACCTGCTAAAAGCTGTCCCGACAACAGCCCGTTTGATATTAGTCGGTGATGTGGACCAGTTGCCGAGTGTGGGCGCGGGCAGCGTTTTACAGGATTTGATTGATTCGGGTAAAATACCGATCACGATATTAAAAGAAATTTTCCGGCAGGCGGCACATTCCAAAATCATTACCAATGCCCACCGGGTGAACGCCGGTACCTTCCCCGACATTTCCAATGCCAGGGATAGCGACTTCTTTTTCATGGAAGAGGAAGACTCCGAAAAAATACCCGATACCATTTGCCAACTGGTGGAGACCCGTTTGCCGAAGGCGTATAAATTTGATCCGTTTCTGGATATCCAGGTGCTCAGCCCTATGAACCGGGGCATCATCGGCAACCGCAATTTAAATGAGGTATTGCAGAAAAAACTAAACCCCAGCTACGAGCCGTTGGTCAAGCTCGGGCGCTCTTTCCACGAGAACGACAAGGTGATGCAGCTCCGCAACAATTACGACCTCAACGTCTTCAACGGCGATGTCGGCTATATCCGCCACATCGACCGGGAGGAGCAGGAAATGATCGTGGAAATAGACGGCCGTGACATCACCTACGACTTCACGGACCTCGACCAACTGACGCTCGCCTACTCCGTCAGTATCCACAAATACCAGGGGAGCGAGTGCCCCTGCATCATTATTCCGATCCACACTTCGCATTATATGATGCTGTACCGGAACCTGATTTACACAGGTATCACCCGCGGCAAGAAACTGGTGATCCTGGTTGGTTCGAAAAAAGCCCTGTACATGGCGGTACAGAATGACCGGGCAGTGAAGCGGTTTACGGGATTGGGGGAGGTGATGGGGAAACTTAAGGATTGATTATTTTTGCTTCCATGGATTTTATTTCTATATCCTTGTATGATAAAGTTTACAACCACGCTTTGCGCGAGGGCTTGTCGCCGGAAGCTTTAGAACTGCCAGCAGCCCCCAGTGTATCGCCAGACGGCTTGCCGGTGGTTCCGGCGGATTTATTTTTTCAACTGCACGAAGCAGTGGATCAAGCACTGGCGCCGGGCTTTGCGGTAAGGGTTGGCCAGGAAATGGAAATGGATGATTACGGCATCCTTGGTATGTCGTGGAAAACCTGCTCCAACGCCAGGGAAATGTTTGAGCGCAGCGAACGCTATTTCGCACTTTTAACAAACACCTACCTTTTTAAAATAGAAGACAAAGACGGTTTGTCAAAAATCCATCTCCATCGGGATCATTACCGGCGGGGAGTGGCACTGTCCAATGAGGCTACTTTTTCCGCCACGGTAAAAGTACTCCGCATGATAACCCAGACAGATATATCTCCGGTATCGGTCTCTTTCCGGCATCATCCACCAAAAAGCCTGAAGAGTCACCGGGAATGTTTCGAGTGTCCGGTGCTGTTTAATCAGGCGACTAATTTTATCTGTTACCATACCTCCGACCTCGATACCCGGACGGCCAAAGCCGACCGCAGCATCAACCAATTTTTGCTGGAAAGAATTGAGGAGGAGGCCAAAGGGATCCCAACCAACGCAAATAAATTGGTGAGTGAAGTTAAAAGCCTGATAAAGGACGCCCTCCCCAGCGGGATTCCCAGTAAAGAAAAAATAGGCCAGCACATCGGTATGAGCAATCGTACCCTGACCCGTCGGCTGTCAGAAACGGGGTTTACTTTCAGGACACTCATTGAACAAACTCAGCAGGAAATTTCAAAAGAACTGCTCACCGCCTCTTCCCAGAGCGTCGGTGAAATTGCCTTTCAAACCGGCTTCTCGGAACAAAGCGCATTCAACCGTGCCTTCAAGCGCTGGACAGGAAAATCCCCCACTTCTTTTCGAAAAGATTAACTAAAAACAACATTTGGCGCAAAGAGTCAAAAGCCTGGCGTAAAGGGTCAAGCACCGGAAAGCCCTGGTGGATAATTTTGCTGTTGTAAACCAAACAACAAGTAAAATGAATATTTCAAGAGCAATTTTTTCCGGCGCAATGATGTGGCTGTTCATCTTTTGCACTTTCATCATCCTCAGTTTTATCCCGCCAATACAAGCATCGCTACTCCTGCAATATCTGGCCGTGGGCCTGTCCATATTACCATTTGCCAGCCTGGGTGCCGCCTGGTATTTCAAACAGGAAAAAGATAGCAACGGATTGCCAGTTGCATTGGTGATGGCGGGAACAGCGATCATCCTCGATGCACTGATCACGGTTCCGCTAATAGAAATACCATATAACGAAAGGGGCTATGTTGAATTTTTCACCGCTCCTCTGTTTTGGGTACTGGTTGCAGAAATGATCGGGACGGTGTATTTCTATTGGAAAATAAAAATAAAACCAATCGGTAAGACACCGGGAATGAGTGCCGGATGAATCCTTCCGGTTACTGACCAAACCTTGTTCATTAAAACACATTTTTTCAACTTTATAAACCATTTCAATCATGCAAAAAGAAAAATTTTTAGTCCTTGGAGGAAAAGGAAAA
>JBFIJS010000353.1:0-5188 GCA_041600595.1 Saprospiraceae bacterium
CTGTTTCAACAACTCCTCGACGCCAAAGAAGGACTGGACGAAAAATTAAAAAGAGGTATTCCCCTTGGCCGCTTCGGTCAGCCGGAAGAAATCGGAGAAGCAATTATGTGGTTGAGTTCCGACGAGTCGAAATTTATTACCGGTCATGCTTTGCCGGTTGACGGGGGCATGATGGCGTAAAAAATAAAAATTAAATTCAGTACAAAATCAAAATACATAGTGATGTTTTAATCACTGATTTCTGATTGCAAATTAATTAGTACATATGAATAAGCAACTCCTTTTAAAAAAGCGGCCGGTAGGCCTGCCCGATGCGGATACCTGGGAATTAAAAGAAACAGCCATACCCACACCCGGCGATGGGGAAATTTTGGTAGAACAATATTACATCTCCCTCGATCCCGCAATGCGCGGCTGGATGAATGATGCCAAATCGTATATTCCGCCGGTTCAAATCGGAGAGGTAATGCGGGCCGGTGCTGCCGGAAAAGTCATTCAATCCAAGAATCCAAAATTTAAAGAAGGCGACTATGTATATGGTTGGGGCGGTGTGCAATTGTACTCCGTTTCTGACGGTAGCACCTTTTATAAAGTGGATAAATCATTGGTGCCGTTGCCCGTTTACACCGGCACGTTGGGCATGCCGGGCATGACCGCCTATTTTGGTATTTTAGAAGTAGGGAAAATTAAAGAAGGAGAAACCGTCCTGGTATCGGGTGCTGCCGGTGCAGTGGGAAGTGTCGTTGGACAAATTGCCAAAATAAAAGGGTGCACCGTGATTGGTATTGCCGGAGGCAAAAATAAATGCGATTATTTAATCAATGAATTGGGCTTCGATGGTGCCATTGATTATAAAAATGAAAATGTGCACGCCCGGTTAAAAGAATTATGTCCGAAAGGAATCGATGTTTATTTCGATAATGTCGGCGGGGAAATATTGGACGCCGCCCTGGCCCGTTTGCGCCGCCATGCCCGGGTGGTAATTTGCGGAGCTATTTCCCAATATAATAATAAAGAAGCCGTGAACGGCCCCAAAAATTACTTATCCCTGCTGGTCAATCGGGCTTCTATGACGGGAATGGTCGTGATGGATTATGCCAAAGACTACGGAAAGGCCGGAATGGAAATGGGGATGTGGATGGCACAGGGAAAATTAAAATCACGGGAGCACATTGAGGAAGGAATCGGGAATTTTTATGAAACATTTTTGAAATTATTTACCGGTGAAAAAATGGGTAAATTAATTTTGAAAATAGCTGATGAAAAATAATTTGAAAAAAGACGAATAACCGACAGCAATCATTTGCAATGGAAGTTAAAAATCAGGTACGAACTCTTGAAACTACGTGGGACGGATTAGTGTGAAATTTAATTTATTAGCCGTTCCTTTGGTTTATTCCAAAAGAGATTTTTGCTGTAGCGTATCTTGCCCGGTTGTTCGTCTTTTATTTATTGTTCGGAAAAAATGGCGATAAAAAAAATAATGTCTCCCATGCCCGGTGTCGTGGCCCGTATTCACGTAAAACCCGGCGATGCCATATCGGCGGGCGATGCGTTAATGGTAGTGGAGGCCATGAAAATGGAGAACATTATTACGGCCAAAGAAAACGGTCTCGTAAAAAATATTGCAGTTAGAACAGGCGAGATTATTTCAAAAGGAAAAATACTGCTTGAATTTACGGAAAATAGCAATGGAGAAACTATTGCGGAAAAAAATAAAGGGAAAATAATAAAAGCCGACCGGCAGGATCTCCAAAAGTTAATCGAACGAAAAAAGTTTTTATGGGATGAGAACCGGCCCGAAGCTGTTGACAAAAGAAAAAATAAAGGACAAAATACTGCCCGGGAAAATATTGCATTATTAATTGACGAAAATTCATTGAAAGAATACGGGGGATTGACAGTTGCTGCACAGCGTTTCCGGCGGAGTGAAGCCGATTTAATTAAAAATACCCCCGCCGATGGATTGATCTGCGGAGTCGCTTCTGTCAATAAAAAACTATTTGATGACGAGCCGCAACCCTGTTGTGTGATGGCCTACGATTATACCGTTTTGGCGGGTACACAGGGTGCATATAATCATGCGAAAATGGATCGCATGCTCCAGGTGGCGCAAAAGAATAAATGGCCCGTCATCTTGTTTGCTGAAGGGGGTGGGGGGCGTCCAGGCGATGTCGATGTGCAAACCATTGCCGGTTTGAACCTGATGACTTTTTATGAGTTTGCCAAATTGCACGGGGAAGTGCCAATGGTGAGTATCGTGTCTGGTTACTGTTTGGCCGGAAACGCAGCACTGGCGGGCATTTGCGATGTGATCATTGCAACCGGTAATACTTCCCTCGGCATGGGTGGCCCGGCCATGGTGGAAGGCGGCGGACTTGGTAAATTTCATCCTGCGGAAATTGGTCCTGCGGAAATACAGGTGAAAAACGGTGTGATTGATATTTTAGAAAAAAACGAAACAGAGGCTATTGAAACAGCAAAAAAATACCTGAGTTATTTTCAGGGGAAAACAACCGGATGGGAGGCCGCCGACCAACATGATTTGCGGCATATTGTTCCGGAAAACAGAAAGCAGGTTTTTGATGTCAGGAAATTAATTAAAATATTGGCGGATAAAGATTCTTTTTTGGAATTAAAAACAGAATTCGGTAAAAGTATTATCACCGCATTGATCAGAGTGGCAGGCCACCCGGTCGGACTTATTGCCAACGACGCTGCCGAAACAGGTGGGGCCATTACTTCCGAGAGTGCCATAAAAACGGCTGAATTTTTACAGCGTTGTAATCATTTTAATCTACCCGTTTTATCCCTGGTCGATACACCGGGAATTATGGTCGGACCCGATGCGGAAAAAACCGGGACCGTCAAACACGCAGCCAAATTATTTACCGCAGGTGCCAGATTAAATGTCCCGCTCATGGCGATCGTCTTACGCCGTGGGTATGGTCTCGGAGCTATGGCCATGACGGGTGGCAGTTTTCACGCCACCGATTTTATTGTCTCCTGGCCAACCGGTGAATTTGGTGCGATGGGGCTGGAAGGGGCGGTCAAATTGGGTTACCGGAAAGAATTGGAGGCGACAGCCAATCCGGCAGAAAGAAAGGCATTGTACGAAAAATTACTGGCCGAAGCCTACCGCCGGGGAGAGGCCATGAATATGGCGGCTTTTCTGGAAATTGACGACGTCATTGATCCCGCCGAAAGCAGGTCGTGGATTATTTCAATTTTAAATAAAAAAATGTAATCAGGTCGAGTGTTTGACCTTATAAAAATTAAAACGAGTGAGTATTTTTTGTCACCGGGATTAATACCGTGTAATTTAAGTATGTTTAAAAAATGCGGAGCAGGAAAAGTCGTTCTTTTGGCAACACCCGGAAATCCCTTTGGGCCGAGCAGTCTCATGCCTCAAAGCGAAGTGAATCTTTCGGCCCACTTGCAGGGAAAAAAAATTAAAGCAAATTTAAATTAAACGGTATTTATTTCCGGCATTTAATATAAATTAAATCATTTATCGGGTCTCAGACCTGCATTTTAATTAGCATATGGAAAATATAATCATCACGAAAAAAGAAAATTTCGCTATCCTTAAATTAAACCGCGGACGCGGCAACGCCATCAATATGGCCATGATGAATGACATCATTGAGGCGCTGGATAATTTAAAAAAAGATGACTCGGTTCGCGGCGTACTATTGGCGGGCAATGAAGGTATATTCAGTGTCGGTTTGGATGTGAAGGAATTATTAATGCTGGATAAAGCAGGCACAAAAACGTTTTTTACCCTTTTTGGAAAAATGGTGATAAAAATGGCCGGTTTTCCGAAAATAATAATTGCCGCCATCGACGGCCACTCCCCGGCTGGCGGTTGCGTGATGGCGATCTGTTGTGACTACCGGGTCATGGCCGACGGCCCTTACACGATCGGTTTAAATGAAGTGCCGGTGGGGATCATGGTGAATCCGTTAATATTCGGTTTGTATGCTTTTTGGATCGGCAAACGAAAAGCCTACCACCATTTTCTCAACGGGAAATTATGTACGCCGGATGAAGCAAAACGCGATGGACTGGTGGATGAAGTGGCGCCTGCCGGTCAGGTGCTGGAACTGGCGGAAATGCAATTGAAAAAATGGTTGACTCATGATTATGCGACGGTTGTCGGTGTAAAGCATAATACCCGTTTATCCTATTTAAATAAAATAATCGAGGAGTCGAAATGGGAAGGTTTGGTCGATGTGAACGAACATTTTTGGAAGGATACTTCCCGGGAAACGCTGATGAAAGTAATCATGGCTTTGCAGGCAAAAAAATGAGGCCATCGTTCATACGACGCAGTTAAAAATAGCTGGAGAGTCCTCCGTTAAATTCACTGCAAAAATGTAATACGCAACATATAAAAATGCAAACTCACTACCGGAACTGTAATATCTGTGAAGCCCTTTGCGGCCTGGAAATAAAGCACGAAAACGGAAAAATTATTTCCATCAAAGGTGACAAAAACGATCCGTTATCCCGCGGGCATATTTGTCCGAAAGCCGTGGCATTACAGGATTTTTATGAAGATGAAAACCGGTTGCGGCATCCATTAAAAAAAACAAAAAATGGATTTGAAAAAATAAGCTGGGACGACGCTTTTACGATTGTTGAAAATAAAATAAAAAATATCCAGGAAAAATTCGGTCACGATGCTGTCGCTACTTTTTTGGGAAATCCGAACGCTCATAATTTTGGTAACCAAATCTTTTTGCCCACCTTTTTACGAAGTTTAAAAACAAAGAACCGCTTCAGCGCCTCCTCCGTCGATCAACTGCCACACCACGTAGCCTCGCAGTACATGTTTGGCCACACGTTATTGCTGCCGGTTCCGGATATTGACCGGACCGAATTTTTACTCATCATCGGAGGCAATCCGCTGGTGTCAAACGGGAGTATGATGACGGCGCCGGACGTTGCCAAACGCTTGCGGGCCATTCAGGAAAGGGGCGGTAAAATAGTGGTAGTGGACCCCCGGAAAACGGAGACCGCCAACAAAGCAGATGAGCATCTGTTCATTAAACCGGAAACAGATGCTCTTTTCCTACTGGCCATGATTCACGTGCTTTTTAAAGAGGAGAAAATAAACTTGCGCCATGTCGGGCAAAAAGTCAAAGGACTCGATTTGTTGAAAAATGCAGTCCTTCCTTTTTCA
>JBFIJS010000354.1:0-5185 GCA_041600595.1 Saprospiraceae bacterium
GCCCAGCCGGTACTCAGCTTCCGGATAACCTGGCTCATGTTCAATTACTTTTTCAAAACACTTTCTGGCACCCTCAAAATCCTGTTGGTTCTCAGCGAGTTCGGCCAGGAGAAACCAAGCCTCCGGATGGGTTCGGTCTTGTTTTAATAAAATTTCAAGTTCCGATTTGGCGCCTTCAAAGTCATTGGCATAACGGGCCAGTGCGTAAGCGTGATAATAACGGATGGTTGTGTTGGTGGGCTGGTTTTTAACGGAAAGGGCCAGATGAGCCATTCCTTCCTCGGTCTGGTTTTCGCGGAAAAGGTCAATGGCTTCCTCCAGTATTTCCTCGGCCAATGGCAAATCGTCGCCTTCGACCAGGTTTAGCAGGACTTCATTTTCACCAACGGGTGTGTCGTCGTCGTCGTGATCATTGCTCATATTCGTCAGGTTGTTATTTTCTTCTTCATCAAAGAATGCATCAATGTCGAATTCCTCCGGGTTGTCGGGGTCGTCGCCCACAAATCGGAACTCGGTATTCTCCAGTTCGGGCATTTCTTCTTCCGCCAGAACTTCATCCAGAATGGACATTAGCTCATCGTTCTCCTCATCCAGCTTTTCTATTTCCTGTTCACTGAAATTGGGCGGGTTGGCAGTCTCCTCCTCTTCGCCCGGAGCTGGCCCCGAGTCGGATGGGGTTTCCTCCTGATCCGTAACATCCTGGTCTTTTTCAGTGATTGATGGCTCAGTCTCCGGGTCGGCAGGGGGCTCGTTGAGGAGGTCGAGGCCGGGGATATTGCTGAGTATGTCGTCGGTTACCTGGTCCTCTATTTCCTCAGGAGACTGGTGGATGCCGGGATTTTCAGCCATCAATTCTTCCGAAGAATTTTCAATCATTTCTACCAGCGACCGTTCGTCGGGTTGTGGTGTGTCTTCCTGGTTTTCCGGCGAGTATGATTCGATGATGCCCAGTCCGTCGGGCTGGTCGGCGGTGGAAGCCTGTTCGTCCGGTGCGGTGTGATCGGAGAGGAAACCTTCCAGGTAACTGTATCCCACTCCCCGGATGTAGCGGAGGAATTCACCCACATCGGCGGATATCTCCTTGGTGGCGGCGATAAGGTCGTCCAGTTCGTGGTCGTCCGGCCGGGCCCGTTTTTCTTTTCTGAGAAATAAATATTTGTCCTGCCAGAAATTCATGTACTGGATGATATCGTTGACTCTCTCAAAATCTGTGCTGACGCTGCTGACCGTCCCTTCTTCGTTTTCTTCCACACCATCAGTGACCACCGGAATCAACCGGCCATCGTCGCCCCATTTGTGGGCTGCCTGCAGGATACCGTTCATACATCCATAGGACTTCAGGAAATTATCGGTAAGTAAAAAGACAACCCTGGCTCCCTGGGGTATTTGAATTTGACCCAGTTGTTCGGAATAATCGGCAGTTGATTTTTCCAGTAGCATAGCCTCTTTGCCCGCTTCCTGCAACGTGGTCTGTATGCGTTGGGCTACCTGCCCGTTTTCTGAAGCATAAATGATGATGTACTGATTAGGTTCGGACATATTTGTTTTAGTTGGTCATTGTTTGTTCGGTGCCGGTTGCGAAAAAAGGTTTACGGAATTAAAGTTTTGACAAACTCGTCAAACGACCGGGTGAAACTTTCGTACTGGTCGGTAGCCGGGCCGTAGAAGCCGGTGTGTATCCGTTTTACCTGGTTGTTTTGATCTAAAAACACCATAGTCGGGTAGGACAGGATGTGATTGAGCATCGGCAAAGCCTGATTGGCTTCTTGCTTATTGGAGGACCCAGCGTGCACAATTTCGTAAGTCATACCAAATTTTTCCTTGTACGTCCGGATGGCCTGGTTCGCTTTTTCAGGGTCTTTGTATTTCTCAAAAGCAAGGGCAATGACGGCCAGCCCGTCGGTGTTATTTTTAGCTAAATAATCCACCAGGAATTCGGTTTCGTCGCGGCAATTCGGGCACCAGGTCCCCAGGATTTGGATGATTTTCGCTTTGCCCTGGTATTCCGGGTTGTCGAGGGAAATCGTTTTTCCATCGGGATTGACAAAAGAAAAGTTGAATTCATCGTAACCGGGAAGCAGGTAAGTCAGGGAGTCGGGGTGGGCGAGCGTGGCCTTGTTGTTTCGTTTGGCTTCCCAGGTAGTCACATAATGTTTACCAGAATAAAACGCTCCGGTGAGTTCGTTATCATTCAGAATTTTTCCTTCAAACAAAAAAGCATGAGCACCATCGAAAACGGAGAGCCAGAATTTATTATCCTGAACGGTTCCTTCCAGAAACCGATAATCTCCGGTTTCCGTGAGAAAAGTACCGGTGAGGTGGTTGCCTTCCTGCCGGAAGTCTCCAATAGCCGGATAGGGTTGATTTTCCTGTAAACCAAAAGTTGCTTCCCATTTCCCTGTCAGGTCTGTTGCGGGTTCCTGACGCAACGGGGTAAACCGGTAGGGTTTTCCCTGTTTGGCCGTAAAAGGTATCGCATAATTTTCCCGGTTGCGGACGACCCACTGGCCATCGATGATATTGCCGGCAAATGCTCCCGTTATGTACGAGTCGAAGACCGGAAACTCAATGCGGATGGTGTCTTGTGCCCGGTATTTGCTGCGACCGAATGAAATATCTTCTGCCGGCACGGTAATTCTTTCTTCCCCATTAATGATTTCGATGTGGAAGTCGGTTTCGTTGTCGTATTTCACTTCAAAATTGAAAGGGATCACCCCGGGCTCAACGTCTTCGTAGGTCATGTCCACTTTGTCGGGAAGAGGTTTGCCTTTCGGGTTGGAAGAAACAAACTGCGGATCAATTTTGAGCTCGGCCCGCCAAATCCCCGGTGGAAGAGCGGGATATTTTCCTTCCATGACGATGCAGCCGGATTGAAAAATCAGGATGGGTAAAAGGAAAAGCAGAAAGCCTAAACGATTGAAATTCAGATTTTTAGCATCCCTTTGAGATGAAAAACAGGTTGTTTTATGGAGGTAAAACTTCGACCGCAAACGGAGGGCAAGTTTTTGTGTTTTGCTCATGTTGACCAGTTTCTGATATTGCTTGACTACGGATGGATGACTGTTGTGTAGCCCTCACTTTCCATATAAATTTAAAATATCTATATAAAGGTCAAAAGTAGGGAAAAGTTTTTAGTTCGGTGGTCTTTAGTTCGCACTTAGGCGGTTCTCTACTTTATTTGAAAAATGATGATTGCCGGGCGGACGGTTAGCTACCGGTGGCAGGCGGCGAAAGCGGCAGCGCAAGTGCCGGTACTGGCCAGGGAAGGGGAGAGAATCAGCGGTTGCGGTTTCCTTCTAACAGGCGGCAATGGCAGCTTTTCAAGTCCCGGCATTTTGCTACGAAAGGGGCGGGATGAAAAGTTGCCATTGCCTGACTGAATGCAGTGCATTTTGTCGGGATACAGGATCTGAGGTAATGTAAACTTCCGGCCGGCAAGAAGACCAGGGTAAATACGCCTGCAACCTGTCCCGCCGGGAAAATGATTATTTTGTCTTTTCTCCCTGAAACTGGTGGTCTTTGTACTTGAACAAGATGTTGAAGGTGGTCAGACTACCATAAATGCGGGTAATGTATTGCTGCAGGTTTACCTTGTCTTCGTCACTCAATTCCTTACTCGCATTGATGCGCTGCTCCATCACCCGGAGCCGGTCACGCACCATAACGATTTTGTGGAAAAACGTTTCAATCGGAATTTCTTTTGGCTGCAGATGATCGTCGTCGGGCTTGAGGATCAGCGTGCCGCCCACCCATCGGTCGCCGAGGGGAACCACCTCCGATATATCCGACCAGGCGTGGAGTATTTTCATCAAAGACTTCTCCATGTCGCTGAAGGAGACCTGCTGTTCGGTGGGGATGGCTTCGATTACCTGCCATTTGTCGTATTCTTTTCCAACCATTTTGATTCCATAGGTCATGAAGCTGCACTCGTAGGCAGCTTTGTGCAGGCGGATTACCACCCCGTCGCCATAGGCAGGATGTTTCACCCTTGATCCGATGCCGAGAATATTGCTGTTTGATTCACTCATATTTTTATTTTTTGATCAAAAATCGATGATAACTTGAAAAAAGTAAATACGATTTGACATTTTCATTGTTCCATTTTGATTTTGACAAATTCCGTGAAAGACTACTTTTGCGCGGCTGCTATCCGGGACAGTATGTTGTTTTTGGAAAAATAAAATTTGTAATCATTGATCTTATGTACGATACCATCATTATAGGAAGCGGGTTTGGGGGGAGTATGGCTGCCCAACGGCTGGTTGGCGCAGGGCAAAAAGTACTGATGCTCGAACGAGGTAACTGGGTGGAGCGTGGTCCGGAAAACTGGACGATGCAGGGCTCCCTCGAACTGACCTCCAATTACGACAAAAGCACCCCTCTCAAGGTCGTCAAAGGCGGGCACAAAAAAGTGATGGGGCTTTATTCCTGCGTGGGTGGTCCTTCCCTTTTTTATGGCGGTGTATCTTTTCGTTTCCGGGAGAATGATTTTGAAAAAAATGAAGCAATTGAAGGGGAAGGCGCTGCCGGGTGGCCGATCACCTATCGGGATTTGGAGCCGTACTACAATGAGGCGGAACAGCTGCTTTCCATTTCCGGCGAAAGTGGTGTTGACCCGACGGAGCCATTCCGTAGTCAGCCGTTTCCGCAGGGGCCACCGCCGTTGGCCCTTATTTCTGAAAAAATAAAAAAGGGCGCTCAGGGATTGGGGCTGAACCCTTTTCAATTGCCGCTGGCCATCAATTACGAAGACAACTCCCGCAAAACCTGTATCAGCTGCACTACCTGCGATACATTCGCTTGCGCCATCGGGGCTAAAAACGACCTCGCAACCATGATCGTCCCGAATTTGCTGGCCGGGGGAATGGAGCTGAGGAAAGCGACCGTCGTCACCCGGTTGAAAGCCGAAAAAGGAAAAATAACCGAAGTCGAAGCGGTAGATAAAATGACCGGAGAAAAACTGGTTTTCCGGGCCAAACAGGTGATCTTGTCGGCGGGAGCGCTGGGTTCACCACATCTTTTGCTGGCTTCCGGCCTGGACCAACTGAACCCGGGCGGCCACGTCATCGGTCGCTACCTGATGCGACATGTCAATTGTATTATCTTCGGAATTTTTCCCGGCGTGGCTGACAAAGAGGGCCGGTTTCACAAGCAATTGGCCATCCTGGATTATTACAACGGCCAC
>JBFIJS010000355.1:0-5172 GCA_041600595.1 Saprospiraceae bacterium
AAGATAGGTAAAGCTTTTTCAATTCGCAAAATCTAAGCAAAAAAAGTGATCGTTAAGGAAAAAAAGTAACTGTCCAGCTTTCCTGAACGCCCGCAAAAACGGCCCGAATCCTAACTTGTGCCAACCTGCTATGCCTGGCCACTTAAGCTGTCCAGTAAAGGCAGGGGGTAAGTTCAAGCAATCGGATACACCTATGTCATTTACACGAGACCGCTTACTTTTAGTATCCTATCCCTGACAGCTTTGGTAAAAAATCGGATTACACGAATTTCAAATATTTGAGCTTTACCGTTTTTTTGCGCTTCCTATACCTGTAAAGTATCTTAATTTTGCCCTCTTTATATTCATACTTTGAAAGTTGAACCGTTGGCTTTGCTTCTTGTCCAACTCCAGTTTATTCAATGCTGGTGTGGTTCCTGGTTTGAAAGCGACGTAATCCAGCCTTTAGGAAGCAAATGCCGACATCAATAATTTTAAACTAATAAAATCAAGACTGCATGAAAAAGCTACTACCTTTTTTTCTGACTTTTTGCATTATAGCTTGTGGAGGCGAAAATTCTGCAAACAAATCCACCAGTGAAACTGCACCTGTTCAAAATGAGGCAACGACACCGGATAATATGGAAGGCCAGATCGATGAGGCTCCGATCGGTGGACCACCAGCAGAGTTGCTGGCCAATGAAGATTTTTTGAAGCAATCATATGGAGGGCTCTTAGTGGGCGACTGGCAAGCAATTACCGATGGGACCTGGGTATTGAAGTTTGAAAACGGAAACTTCAATCAATACAAAAGTGACAAACTCTCCTCTTCCGAGAAATACGTTGTCCATCTTAATTGCGAAGTCGGAAACTGCACCAGCAAATTAGGATGGTGCATTACAACCTCCGATAATTGTTATGCTATACTGATTGCAAACAATGTAAACCTTGAGATCATCTTTCCCGACCAGGAGAAACCTGTTAAGTTCGTAAAGCTTTGACAAAGCCACCTGCCCTACCCTGCTTCTGTTACTGTTATACTCAAGCAGGGTAGGACTCTGGCTCACTTTCCTGTAACAGCGGTTGGTTAAGTGATGGATCTTACCTAAAGCACTTGCCTCCGCCCTTTCTTTCGCTTTAAGAGAACACATCAACTCCACTGTTCCCTACCGCAAACTAAACAGTCCTTTCTCTTTAATCCTGAATGCCTTCAACGGTGCATCATTGACTGACAGCAGCACCAACCGGTCATTGGACCCGGCCAGCTTTAACATAGCAACATCCTTTATATTTTGCGGCGCATAAAAACCACTCTCTGTGCACAGCATCGGCTGGAAGTGGCCGTGTCCGTCACCTTTCAGCACCAGGCCGGTGCCGGCGTCGTATCTCGGTGTTTCCACCTCTGCATCGAAGTTATTGCCCGCAATAAGCAAGTCTTTATTCCCATCCTGATCGAAATCATCACAGATGATGCCGTTGATCGGGGCGATCTGTGCTTCATTGGGCAGATGAGACGCCTTGAAAGAACCACCATTGTTGATCAAAATCATGGATTCGAAAGTGGTAACTTCCAGTTTAAGGGCTGCTTCCAGGTTTTCTTTTCCCAGAATATCCTCGACACCTGCGTTGGCGAAATCTTTAAACGTGGGGAATTTGTCTTTAATAAATGGCATCTGCTCGGACGAGCACTGACGGCCACGGGTCGGCACCAATTTCCCTTTATACTCCTTGCTCAGGACCACATCACACGTTCCGTTGTTATCAAAATCACTGGCAAAGACTTTAAAAGGTTTCTCAGGTTTTGCATGAAACTTACCGTTGTGGCCCAGATTGCCGACGATCAGGTCTTCGTCGCCATCGTTGTCAATATCCGCAGCAGCAACGCTGTACCACCAGCCCTTCAGCTGGTCGGTCCCATATTGAGCGGATTGATCTTCGAATACCCCTTTTTTATTAATGTATATTCCAATTGGCATCCATTCTCCGACCACCACGAGGTCGGGAAAACCATCACCATTGAGGTCGGTCCAGATAGCATCTTTAACCAGGCCAGGGTTTTCAAGTCCGGCCGCGATTTCTGCGGTCACATCCACATATTTCAGTTTCTCTTTATCGAAGCGCAGCAAATAACTTCGGGAAGAATAGGGATACCTTCCCGGAACATTGGCCCCTCCTACAAACAGGTCCAGGTCACCATCCTGATCAAAATCTGCCGTTTTGATCACCGATCCACTGGTTTGCATGACCGGTAAAGCATTGGCTTTGCCAAAGTTCCCTTTGCCATCCAGATTGACATAAAAACGATCTTGCAGGGCGGCTTCTTTTCCTTCCATATCACCTCCACCACCGCTCACCACGTAGAGATCCAGATCGCCATCGCCATCCGCATCAAAAAGAGCAGCATCCATATCTTCACATGCCAGGTCGGCCTTCGACCAGGGCTGACCGGGGTTTTCCTCAAACTGGCCGGCCGGGGTTTGAATATACATCTTTCCTGCCTGGCCACTCGCACCCCCGACAAAGAAATCATCCAGGCCGTCGCCATTAACATCGCCAACGGTCACTTTTGGTCCCAGTGTCGACTGCTTGTGAGGCAGCAAGACCTGCTTGGCAAAATCGTTAAAATCATTTTCCCGATGTTCAAAACCAATCCCGAGCGCAAAAGGGTTGACTTCCTCGATCGGCAAGCTTTTAGCCGTTGCTTTCGTTTTTTGGCCGGCAACCGCCTGTGCCTGTTCCACTTTCAGCACCTGATTGGCCGCAATATCTGTCAGCTCCGTCTGGGTCCCGTCCAGCCACTCAACCACCAGCCTATCCACCTTTGTAGTCTTACCCAGTCCAAAATGAATGATTTTTTCCATGCATCCCATATATCCCCGGACGGGGCCGGACTCCTGGTATTGCATATTTTCTCCGCTATAAATGTACACCTTGGCCCCAACCTGATCAGCGGGCGATTTGGTCAGCAATTCTACCCGCAGATAATTACCGGCACCTTGTTCGGCAGCATTGTTTCGATAAACAAAAGCCGGGTGGTCAATATTGCTGGTGATCAGGTCCAGATCGCCGTCGAGATCCAGATCGGCATAGGCAGCTCCGTTGGAATAGGAAGGTTTGCTCATGCCCCACTCTTCGGTAACCTCGCTGAAAGTCAGGTCTTTATTGTTTCTATAGATAAAATTAGGGAGACTGATTTCAGGCATCTGGTCATACATCTCCTGCCGCATGGACAAAGGGATGGTACCACCATTTTTTTCCCGGATCACTTTCATCTCATTTCTAAAGTCATTATCTCTCGCATACCTCCGGAAACCCGTAGAGATAAAATAATCCTTCCAGCCATCATTGTCGAAATCAGCCAGGAGAGCTGCCCAGCTCCAATCCGACTGAGCAACGCCGGCCAGGTTGGCCACATTGCTGAAAGTACCGTTGCCGTTGTTCAATTGAAACGTATTGAACATGTATTGATACTGATAGCCGAGGTCGTTGATGAAATACCAAAATCCTTTGGTATCCATAGAAGCCATCAGTGTTTTGGAGCGAAAATGGTCAATGGAAGCCATATCCACCACAGCAATTTCAGGCAAGCCGTCGTTGTTGTAATCGGCAATATCGCACCCCATTCCATAAAAAGACACCTGTCTGGTTTTCTCTTTTATTTTATCGGTGAAGGTTCCGTCCCCGTTGTTGATGTACATAAAGTCAGGGACAGAATAATCATTGGCTACGTAAACGTCCAACCAGCCGTCCTGATCAATATCACTCACCACAAGGCCCAACCCATAGCCATATTGAAGCATGCCGGCGGCTTCCGTTACATTGGTAAAATGGCCCCCGTCATTTCGGAATAGTTTTCCACTGGCAGCCTCCAGGTTTTCTTTTATTTTAAGCTCTTCAAAAACAGTCTTAAAAATCACCAGTGCGTACTTTGACTCGTTCATGATGTAACAATCCAGATCGCCATCTTTATCATAATCAAAAAAAGCAGCCTGCACACTTTCATTGGGATCATCAAGCCCATATTCTGCACCTTTTTCCGTAAATGTCAAATCTCCATTATTGATAAATAGCAGGTTTCGGCGGTTTTCAGGTACATGAGGACCATACTGACAAACATAAATATCCTGAAACCCGTCGTTGTTGATATCCACCATCGTAGCTCCCGTACTCCAATACTTATTGGGCGGATTAATACCTGCTTTTTCAGTGATATCATCAAATTTCATGTTGCCCTTATTGAGATAAAGGCGATTGGGAACTTCATTTCCAGAAAAAAATATATCAGGAAGCCCATCGTTGTTGATATCACCAATTGCCAGACCAGCACCATTGTAGTAGTGTGAGTAAGAAAGTACGTTATGATCGGTTGTGGCATCCTCAATCAAGTCATTGCTGAAATCGATCCCGGTCTCAGCAGCATCTAACATGGAAAAAAGAGCTTCTTTACTGGCCTCTGTTGTGCCACCTTGTGCTGGTTTTCCGCTTTGTGAGGAGTCATCACAAGATTGAAACAGCATAACTAATACGACTACGACAAAAGAAAACTTTCGGATATACATGAGATATTAATTTTTGACTTAAATAATAAGGGTAACGGATGAGAATCTGTCGATTTGTTTCTGATGGAGTTGATTCAGGAAATGCAAAATTAGGAAATCCCCTGTTCAAAACAACACCCCGTCCGCTCTATTGGGTTAATCTTGATACGGAAACTCCTACGATATGTTTTATTTGTGCGAGCATCAGATATTTGCACGCTTTTTGAACCAAATCATATCAACAAAAAAGTTTATTTATGAAAATTCACCTTGCGGTTTTAATGATTATCAATTTATGTATTGCGTGTGGAGAAACTAACCAGCCCCCCCGGCCTTCTGCCTCCACAGCAAGTATTCATTTTGACGATGCGCCTTTCGTCAAGGACACGGCAATGATCAATTACATCGATTCGGTTAGTTCGATGACCAATAAATCCATGTTCCACAAACCCAAACATTTCCATGTTGATGTATCGCATCTCAACCAACCCAACCTCAAAATCGGGTATTACACCGACCCGGAAAGTAATGTCACCCGCATTCTTATTTCCGAAAATGAATACCGGACATTGAACCTCAAATATTTCTACTACAAAAACGACCTGCCGTTCCTGATGCACTATCGCTATTGGGATAAGAACCTCAATCCGCAATT
>JBFIJS010000356.1:0-5156 GCA_041600595.1 Saprospiraceae bacterium
ATGGCTGGTCACGAAACCACCTTGCCCATCACACTTGACCAGATGATATACCACGCATCCTCGGTGGTGAGAGCGGTAAAACGGGCGCTGATTGTCGTCGATTTACCTTTCGGGTATTATCAGGGCAGTTCCAGAATCGCCCTGGAAAGTGCCATTCGCATTATGAAAGAATCGGGGGCTCATGCGGTCAAACTGGAAGGAGGCGTGGAGATTGAGGAGTCCGTTAAACGTATATTATCGGCCGGCATTCCCGTGATGGGCCACTTGGGCTTAACCCCTCAATCGATCTATAAATTTGGCACTTACCAGGTACGGGCAAAAGAACAGGACGAGGCTACCCGTTTAAAAAAGGATGCTAAACTTCTGCAAAAACTGGGGTGCTTTGCCATCGTGCTGGAAAAAATACCCGCTGCCCTGACCGCAGAAGTATCGCAACGCCTGGTTATACCGACCATCGGCATCGGGGGCGGTATGCACGCCGACGGGCAAGTGTTGGTCACCCACGATATGCTCGGCATCACTAAAGATTTTCACCCCCGTTTTTTGCGGCGGTACCTGGAGCTTTTCGATGTCATTAAAGGAGCAGTGGAGCAATACTGCGCCGACGTCAAAGCAAAAGATTTTCCCAGCGAAAACGAACAATATTGATCAGAAAAACACCCGGAAATAATGGAGGTCGGGAAAGTCGAAGCTTCATCCAGTAAAACAGGGACAGACAGTTTCTGCATGTTAGCCATTTTCCCCTTTCATTCTAATGGATCATTCTAACGCTATTAGTTAAGGACAAGAAACACAATAAGGATGGGGCTTCGTGGTTCTGCCGGCAGCCTCCCGTTTCTACTAACTTTTTATGGAAAACAAGCCACAGCAACCAAAAACAAACAAACGTTTGCTCTCTGTCATTGCCACCCTGGTCTTTTTGGCTATTGCCTATGCAGGCGTCAGGGTGTACCAGTTCATCTATGAATCCAATGTGCCCGCTACCCTGGCCAATGACCTGATTCAAATTCCAACGGGCGCCGATTTTGAGCAGGTTACAGAATTGCTTCAGGCAGGCGGGTTTATTCTGGACGAACCATCCTTCCGGCTTATGGCCGAAAAAATGAATTACAGCGGACGGCCCGGCCAGTTTAAAATAAAACCCAACTGGACCAACCGGGAGTTGATCCAACACCTGCGGGGTGGTAAGCAGGAGCCCGTGAAATTGATTTTGGTAAACGAGCGGCTGCCCGAAGACGTAGCCGCCAAAGCCGCCCGATTCATCGAAGCCGACTCTGCAGGAATTCTCCGGCTGCTGAATAATGAAATATTTCTGGATAGCATTGGATACGCTCCCCAAACGATCATGACCCTTTTCATACCCAATACCTATGAGTTTTTCTGGAACACATCCCCCCGTCAGTTCATTGATCGGATGATTAAGGAAAACAAACGGTTTTGGGAAAAAGACAACCGCCTCGAACTGGCCAAACAACTCAACCTGACCCAACAGGAGGTCTATACGCTGGCATCGATTGTTGAGAGGGAAACCAATCAGAAAAGTGAAAAGCCACGGGTGGCGGGCCTTTATTACAACCGGATCAGAAAGGGCATGCTGCTGCAAGCCGACCCGACGCTGGTATTTGCCTCCCGCGATTGGGAAAGCCGCAGCCTCGCCAAATACAAAACCCTCGACTCTCCCTACAATACTTACATGTATCCCGGCCTTCCGCCCGGCCCGATCAGCATGGCTTCAATACCCAGTATCGACGCAGTTCTCAACCGGGAAGAACACCGCTACATTTATATGTGTGCCAAAGGCGACGAATCAGGTCTGCACAATTTTGCGGAAACGCTGCAGGGGCACAATAAAAACATTGAAATTTACAAAAGGAATCTGCGGAAGCGGGGGCTGTTTTGAGTTGAAAAAAATATCCCGGATGTGGCCTGTTCCACCTCCGGGATATTATGTTTTATCCAAATAAAGTCATCTTCGCCAATTAGTTTGGAGACAAATTAAAAATCAAAACTTATCTCCTCAACTGTTAGCCTTTTCGTGATCGGCTAAAAACTTAGCCAAGCCAATATTCGTCAGCGGATGGTTCAGCAGACCGAGAATGGAATCGAGCGGACAGGTAACTACATCTGCCCCGTTGAGTGCGGCCTGTACAATGTGGCGGGCATTGCGAATGGATGCGGCCAAAATTTCCGTATCAAAACTCTGGATGGCATAAATTTCAGCAATTTCCCGGATCAATGCGATGCCGTCCCAATTGGTATCATCTATCCGGCCAATGAATGGCGACAAATAAGTGGCACCAGCCTTGGCCGCTAAAATTGCCTGACCGGAGGAAAACACCAGGGTACAGTTCGTACGAATGTCGTGCTCCGTAAACCAGGAAATAGCTTTGATACCCTCCTTGATCATGGGTACTTTTACCACGATGTTCTCGTGAAGTCCTGCCAGCCGTTGTCCTTCTTCTACGATTCCTTTAAAATCGGTGGCAATCACCTCGGCACTGACATCTCCATGGTCAACGATTTCGCAAATTTCTTTATAATGTTTCTCCACTTTTTCTTTCCCTGAGATACCCTCTTTTGCCATCAGGCTGGGATTGGTGGTAACCCCGTCGAGAATACCCAGATCTTTTGCTTCTTTGATTTGATCCAGATTGGCTGTGTCGATGAAAAATTTCATGTTTTTTATTAGTTGTTTATTGTTTTTGTTGCTAATTATTCAGCGAGCGGCAAAGGTAGGAAAGGTTTACCAGAGAAACAGTTGCCTGGGAAAGACAAACAACAGCGGAGAAAAACATGGGACAGTCCCTGTGCCTTACCTTGACTTTCGGCTACTTTTTTTCAAAAAAAAACAACAACAAACTCCCACACCAGAGGCGATCAGGTTTCAACCCGGGAACTATCACACAGCAGTGCATATCCAGGCATTATTCAAGCTATCTGGTCAACTTGTAAAAAACCCCAAAAGAATAAGAAGGACTGGCAAAAATCAACCGGCCACTCAAAGCCACCCCGTAAGTGGCGGAAACGCCCCATTTCTCATTGATGTTATAAGCCAATTCCGGAGCAAAGGTTACATGTTCGCTGTTGTTGGCAAAAACGCTGGTACTGTTCGAGCGCTCGGAAGGGAGGTCACCATTCTTAAAAGATTTTATACCGTAAAGGCGGCCGATAGCAGTGATTTTATTGTTGGCGAACGTAGCGCCCGCTTCTATTCCAAAGCGAAATTCATCGGAGAATCCGTTTGTGCGGTTATTAAAACCAGCATACCCGTTGGCATAAGCAGCCAATTTCCCCACTTGAAACCCACTGCCTGCATCGATCAGCAGCATCTGGTTGAACTCCCCGTCGCCGGTTTGCAGGGCACCGGCCATGCCTCCATTGTCATTTCCCAGCGGGAGTCCAAAAGTGAGCGTTGCACTGACCGCTACCGGTTTATTTAACGTCAAGCCGTATTTCAGACTCAGATCAGTATCGCCGAAAGAGTTAATGGCTTCCCCCGGAATCAGGGTCTCACCGGTGGTACCGGAGATGGTATTGTTCAGGTATGCCCGGCTGAAAAAGGGGACATAGGCAATACCCGTCAAGCGATTGGTCAACCCATATTCTGCGTAGAGGGAAGTGTTGAACAGGCCACTGGTCGTATTGGGGTCAATTTGTCCGGAATCTGTGTAGTGTTGATCCGAAATCAACCACCACTGCGACAGCTTAAAAAAGCCCCACCCTTTTGGCTGTGGCCAACCGCCTCCGGCGAAAACAGTTGTAGAGAAAAAAACAAACACGAGAATGAAAATGATATTTCTGCGAAACATGGTTTCTTTTTTTTGATAAATGAAAATGATCGAAACGTCCTACCCTATTCTATTTCGCCTTCCCCCACTTTTACATTGAAGGGTTTACACCAGTAAAGCAGGTATTGATAGTCGTTGATTCCCACGCCGCTGACAGTGTATCTGTGGGCCCCGTTGAACACCTGTACGGCTCCGATTTCGTGGGCGCCACTGACAGACGAAGGGTTGTTTCCCAAATAAACATACAAACCGGGCAATGCTGTTGAAGCCTGATAATCATCTGATAAAGAGATCGTTAGCGAGCCGTTGTTTTCGGTTATGGTGAAATTACCCTGTAAGTTGTAGCTGCTGGTCGATTTCAAGACTCCCGATTTGTCGTTATTGGAAACGACCGTTTCTTCATCGACCACCAGCGACAACTGGGTAATCACCGGAGGTTTATCTGCCAGTTCAACAGCCGCCGTCACAACGGCCACTCCTTTCGTCACTGCCGTAGCCAGCCCTCCGGCATCTATAGTGAGCACGGTTGGTTCGGAACTGGTCCAGATAATCGGACGGTTTTCCTCCGCTCCGATATTGTTGGTAAACATGGCTTCGAACTGGTAGCTCTCACCGACACCGATGGTATCCAACGGGTTCAGGATTCGGATTGCCTCCGGTGTCTCGTCCATAATAATATCATCGCCGATGCATCCGGGTAAAACAGATATGATCAAGGCGAAGAATAGTAAATATTTCATCTGCAATTTTATTTTGAATGGTGTTCTTCTCCAGATTTAATCTGATAGCTAACACCTAAATTTAATGTCGGACCTAAGTAAACGTTTTTGGGATCAATCAAAAAGTCAAAGCTGCGCCAGTACTCAATAACCAACCCTAAGTGTTGGCCAAATTGCCAACCGGCACCCAATGACGCCGCTGTAAACTCCGTTCCCTCCCCTCTGAAAAATGGAACATTCTCTTTGGGTGCGCCAAGACTGGCCAGTGCCGTCCAGCTGCTTTTCAGGTAAAATTTTTCGGCAGGCCTGAAACCGATTTCGAGACCCGTCATCAATTGGTCAGAGAATCAAAGTACAGAGTAAACTGAATCAGGGAACAAATTTCCTTTTTTGCCTTACAGCATATGGTGGATAAAGTGTCTGCAACGCGGATTTTTGATACGAGATTCCGTTCTTATTATTCCTGTCAAATACAAGGAATATCGATTTGCTTTTTTCAGCATTTAAAACCGCCATCTGCGCATGATTATTTTCTTTCAGTAATTTTATAAACGCAGAATCTCCTTAATTTCCACCTCAGCGATTTATTATATCAATGAATTTGATTGCGTCTTCTCTTAAAAAAAACGTTTACAATAGTTGACATATA
>JBFIJS010000357.1:0-5153 GCA_041600595.1 Saprospiraceae bacterium
CTTGTGTGCAGCATGAGTCTCAATAGTTACAATTGACAGCGTTATTCTTCGATTTAAAGTTGAAATAATATGGTCCTCCTAACGTATCTTGTTCCATAATGAATGGTGATGTAATTTGCTTTTTATTGATTGTCAACCAATGATTCAGGTGCACCTTTTTCTGCGAAATATCATGTATTAATACTGCCTGAAACAGAAAATAAATTACATTGATTTTAATAAAATTGCTTTGCGTTCCGGCCCGTTAAATGCAGAATTGCCCTTCCCATTTCTCATTTTAAAAAGGGCTATAATCGTTGACGACTACTAAACAACATCATGACTAACAGGCAAAAACTGATCTTGGTGAAAGTGCTGCACACACTGGTCTGGGCAGTGATGGTAGGTGCCATTTTTTACATTATATATTCCGGCTGGAGCGGCCAGATTTCTTCGCTCACTTATGTGGCACTAATTGTCATTGGATTGGAAGTAGTGGTGCTGCTGGCCAACAATTGGGTCTGTCCGATGACCCCCGTAGCGAGGAGGTACTCCAACAATGAAAAACACAATTTCGACATTTACCTGCCGGAGTGGCTGGCGAAATACAACAAGGAAATTTTTGGTACACTGCTGGCGCTGGGTGTGGGTTTGGTCGTTTGGCGGATGGTAAGCACCTGATTTTCAGTGGTTAAGAGTGGCCCTCCATCCGTTGCCCCTTCCGCACAATTTTCTTCGCCTCCTTCCCCTTTTCGTAGCCGCCCTGGTCGTCCAGCCAGACGATGGCCCCGGTCGGGCAGCGCTCAATGGGTACCCGGGTGCGGTGGTTTTCGGAGTAATTGACCACGGGCAGGTTGTGCACCATCGTGATGAGGTTGCCGGGGGCGTCCATGGCACATTTGCCGCAGGCGGTACAGGCCACCTGGCACTCTTCGAGGATGTCGTTGCCCTGCTCCAGGTTCTTGCAGTTCACCCACAGGCGGTGGCTGACGGGCTGGAGCGAAAACAAGTCTTTCGGGCATACCTCCACGCAGTCGCCGCAGGCCGTGCATTTGTCTACATCCACCACGGGCAGGCCGAATTCGTTCATCGAAATGGCGTCAAAATCACAGACCACCTCGCAGTCGCCGTGGCCCAGGCAGCCCCAGAAACAGCCCTTGCCACCGCCCGACACCAGCGCCGCTCCCCGGCAAGAGTCGAGGCCCGAATACGTCGCCCGGTTGCGGGCCACGTTGGTGCCGCCGGCACAGGCCAGCCGGGCCACTATTTTTTCCTCCGCTCCCAGCGCAACCCCTAGGAAATGCGCAATTTTCACCCGTCCCTCTTCCGAACTAACGGTGCATTTGCCCGGCAGTACTTCGCCCGAAACCAGTGCCTCCGCAAAAGGCCGGCAACCGGGGTAGCCACAGGCTCCGCAATTGGCATGCGGCAGCATATCCTCCACCTGATCGATGCGGGGGTCTTCGTAGACGTACAGCTTTTTATTGGCCACGATGAGCATGATGGCCAGCAGCAGCGTCAGACTGCCCAGTGCCAGGAGTGCGGTTAGGATGGTCATTTTTTATGGTTGAGATGGTTGAGATGGTTGAGATGGTTGAGATGGTTGAGATGGTTGAGATGGGCGAGACTCAACCCTTCTCAACTTTCTCATCCCTTTTCAACCTTCCTTCGAATTTCCGCCAGACAGACGATTAATCTGACAGGTAATTTTTTCCACGTCATTCCGTAGTTCGGCATAGTCCTCATTTGAAAGTAAGTCCAAATCGTTGCTTAAAATCAAGAGATTAACTACTTCGACGGCGCTTCCGTAAGCTATTTCGTAATACCGGTTTTGCTCTTTCGGAGACAATTTGGCGCTCCCTTCGGCCAGATTGCACGAGATAGAAATCGTTGCCCTCCTGACTTGTGACGTGATGCCAAACAATTCCTCTTTTGGAAATAGCTTGGTTTTCAAATACAGTTTTTTGGTGAATGCCCGGTTCGTTTTCCAGACCGCCAATTTCTCGAAAGCGTAAGTGTAGTTGCCCATAGTTTGAAGGTTGAAATGGTTGAGCATCGAAAACTCTCAATCCATCGGGTTAAAAGAACAGATGAAGATAAAAGATTCGCATTTCTCAACCCTCTCAACCCTTCTCAACCTTCTCAACCCTAATAAATCACTTCCGCCCATTTCTTCCCCGCCACCAGTTCAGCCTTGCGGGTTTCCCATTTCTCCTTCGAGCCAAGTATTTTGGAAAATGCCTTGTCCAGCATGCCCTTCACCTTTTCGTAGCCGGCTACGTAGAGGTAGGTGTTGGTTTGGTTCAACATTTCGACGATCTCCGCAGCACGCTCTTCGATGGCGGCATCGAGGGCGATGGGGTCGTTCATGTGCGGACGTGGACTGAGGGCGTGGAAAGCCTCGAACGTCGCCTCGTCGTAGTAGTTGGTCAGGTCGCCGTCCTTGTCGTTCAGGTACAGCAATTCTAAACCGCTGCGAGCGCCGTAGAACAGGCGGACTTTGCCCTTCCAGTCTTTCACGTTTTTATAAATGTGTTTCACAAATGCCCTGAAAGGTGCAATGCCCGTACCCATGCCGACGAGGATGAGGTTGGCGGTTTTGTCGTCCGGCACCACGAAGGGTAGGCTGTGCGGCCCGGTGAGGGTGATTTCATCGCCCACCCGGCGGTCGCAAAGGAAGTTGGAGGCCACGCCGTCGTACAGTTCGCCGCTGAAATCGTCCACGTAGGAGCAGCGTTTCACCAGCATGGTGATGAGCGGGTTGCCGTTTTTCTTTTCCGGCAAATCGGCCACGCTGTACAGCCGGTGGTGGAAGGTGTTGCCAAATTCACCCGAGGATTTGACCAGTACGCCGAAGCTCTGGTCCACCTTCACGTTGAAATCAGGTTGTGCTTCCAGCACAATCTCCCGGACTTCTTCGGTATTAGCCGGCGTCAGGCGTTCCGTTTTTTTGACGGTGGCCCGGAATTTTTTTTCGGTATTGAAATCTGCTAAATGTGCCATGTTATTATTTGGAATTGAGGAATTGGGAATTAGGGAATTGGGGGTAGCGCTCTCGACGCCTAATTTCCCAATTACTTAATTCCTAAATTCCCGATATTTTAATTTTCAATTCTCATTTTTTTTTGTTTTCACAAATATTCGTGCAACCGCAATTCCCGCAACTGCGCCGCTCGGCCAATACGTCTTCGTCGGAGATGTATTCGGAAAATGTTTTTTTCCAGAATAATTGAATAATGACCCATAAAAGCATGAGTGCTATTATTCCTCCGGTGGCTATGATGAATGATTTAAGCATAACTGTATTATTGGAATTAGGAATTAGGAATTAGGAATTAGTAATTAGTAATTAGGGATTTAAGGTGTGCGTTCTCCAAAACCAATTCCCCAATTCCTTAATTCCCCTTGTCTGCCGACAGGCAGGCAATCCCTAACTCCCCAACCCCGCAAACCCCATAAACGTCAACGAAAGCACCCCGGCAATCAGCAAGGTCAGGGCCGTGCCTTTGACCGTTTCCGGGATGTCAGCAAAATTCAACAGCTCCCGCAGGCCGGCAATCAGGACCAGCGCCAGCGTGAACCCAGCGCCTGCTCCCAGCGCATAAACAATGCTTTCCAAAAAGCCGTAGCCTTTGTTCGTTTGAAATAAAGCGACGGCCAATATGGCACAGTTGGTCGTAATCAACGGCAGAAATATGCCGAGCGCCCGGAACAGTGCGGGACTCATTTTTTTGACAAACATTTCCACCAACTGCACCGTCGAAGCAATGACGACGATGAAGCTGATTAATTGCAGAAATTCCGCACCAATGGCCACCAATAAGACGTGAATCCCAAAGGCACACATCGACGCCACGAGCATCACGAAGGTGACCGCCCCGCCCATTTTAGTGGCAGTGTCCATTTTTCCGGAAACCCCTAAAAACGGGCATATTCCGAGAAAATAAGCCAGTACAAAATTGTTGACCAAACTGGCGTTGATGAATATTTGCCAAAGTGATTCGTCGGTCATTTTTTATTGGTTGAGGGGGTTGAGGGGGTTGAGATGGTTGATGGGGGTAAAACTCAACCATCTCAACATTCTCAACCTTTATTTTTCATCGCATTAAAAATCAGCAGCCAAATGGCCAGCGTAAAAAAACCACCGGCCGGTAAAATCATCACAATCCATTCCTGGAAATTATCGGGCAATATGGCGATGTTGAACAGGCTGCCATTGCCCAATAATTCCCGCACGGCCCCGAGGCAAAAAAGGGCAAACGTAAATCCAAGCCCCATGCCCAGCGCATCCATGATGGATTTGCCAATCGTATTTTTTGAGGCGAATGCTTCCGCCCGGCTGAGTATCAAACAGTTCACCACGATGAGCGAAATAAAGGCCCCGAGTGCCTTGTGCAAATCCACGCTGATGGCCTGGATGAGGTAATCCGTCATCGTCACGAACGTGGCGATAATCAAAATATAGGAAGCGATGCGCACCTGCTTCGGAATGAAATTTCGCAGCGACGACACCAATATATTCGACATCAATAAAACAAAGGCCGTCGCCAGTCCCATGGCCAGCGCATTGATGGCCGTATTGGAAACAGCCAGCACCGGGCACATGCCAAGCACCTGCACAAAGACCGGGTTGTCCTTCCACAATCCTTTCAGGAATTCGTTGGTGGAAGGGCTGTTTTCCAACGAGGCGAAGAAGCCGGATATGTTTTTTTCGTTGCTCATTATTTTTTGTTCACACTTTATAATCTCCCTCTTTTGTCATTGCCGAAGGCAACCTGCAACATCATGACGTGCTGCTAAAAGTGCCCTCCTGACTTAGCAGTGCCCCTATCGGGGATGACAAGAGGGAGGCAACTGTGACGTTTTTACTGTTCAAACACTTCTCTATTTTTAAAAATAACCGGCACCCACTCCTCCGTACTTTTACCAATCATTTCCCCAATTGCCTTCGAAGAAATGGTCGCTCCGGTGATGCAATCCACTTCCCAGTTGTTTTTTTTCATACCGCTTTTTACCGGGATGACTTTATTTTTCAGCGCAGTCATTTCCTCATTTAAAGACACATCCAGGGCCATGAAATTTGCAAGAAAATTGTCGTCCTTTTCGATTTTATCCCCCAGTCCCGGCGTCTCTTTGCTTTCCAAAACATAGAAGCCGACGACGGCTTGTTTTTC
>JBFIJS010000358.1:0-5135 GCA_041600595.1 Saprospiraceae bacterium
GTGTAGATTGCCTTGCGACCTTTTCATTCTATGCCCGAGAGCAATCCATTCAGTTGTAAACAAAAAAGCCTTTTCGTTGAGATCGAAAAGGCTTCAAAAAAGGACAGGATATAAATCTAAATAATAAGGATAATCAATTGAGTAAAAGTTTGTTTTTTGGGGTTAAATAAATTCTAAGAAGGGAAAAAAAGTGACACCCTGGATTAGATGCCACTACTAAATGGTAATACATGAAACTTAAATTCTGATGCAAAACTACTCTGGTTTGCCGTATGGGCACTACTATTATTTTAACCAGTATTGATGCTATTTTACCATAATTGGTTTTATTTTAGCCGCAAAATGATAATTTAGATCAAAATGCAAGAATCTAAACCAAAATTTGAAAGTATAAAGCCATCTTTTGGCAGTTCCTTTACTTATTTAAAATTTACAAGTGAAAACAAGACCAATCAGCCCTACTGGCACTTCCACCCCGAATACGAAATCGTTTACCTTTCCAGTGGCAGGGGACAGCGAAAGATCAGCACACATTTGTCGGAATATGAAAACGGCGACCTGATCTTCGTCGGCCCCAACATGCCGCATTCTGCGTTCGCCAAAGAAATACACCACGGTTTTTTGGAAATTGTCGTTCAGATGAAAGAAAACTTTCTGGGAAAAGATTTCTTCAATATTCCTGAAATGGGAGAAGTCAAAAAACTTTTCCAACGAGCGCACACGGGCCTGGTATTCGGTGAGGAAACGAAAAAAGATGTGGGAGAACGACTGAAGAACATGGACCTCTGCGACAATTTTAGTAAAATGACGGAGTTGTTGCTGATTTTGCAGATCATGGCTTATGCCAAAGATTGCCGGCCGTTGAATATTAACTCCATGTCGCTGGAGGTCAAACAACAAGACCAGGAAAGAATGCACCTGCTGAACGATTTTATTGAAAATAATTACCAGCAAAAAATTTCTGTTGAGCAGGCTGCCGCTTTGGTCAATATGACCGTTCCGTCATTTTGTCGCTTTTTTAAAAACCTGACCCACCGAACCTTCATCGAATACGTGAATGAGTTCAGGGTGGCACAGGCATCCAGGCTTTTATCACAAAAGCATCTGAGCATCGGGGCCATTAGTTTTGAAAGCGGATTCAACAATCTTTCACATTTCAACAAACAGTTCAAGCTCGTGACCGGCCAAACGCCCACTTCCTACCGGAAAAACCTGGTCAACTTTGTCTTGAAAGAAGTCTAAACGAAGTTGGCAGACGCCGGTACGTTGCAGGCGCGATGAGGCCATTTGCTTTTATGCATATATATAAGGTGTCGATACCCTGACATGCTGCTCTAAAATTAATGTTGGAAACCTTTCTGTCAGCAAGGGAAACCCATAAATTTGCCAGCCCAAAAAATTCCTTATAGTTTTACATTCAATTGTCGTTCAACAAAGCGGCTGTTTTGCAAAAAACGTTTTTTACTGTTTTTTCCAAAAGGTCACTTTCAATCATTCTAAAGATGTTAAACAAATTATTTCTGCTCCTGGTATTCTGCAGTGCAGTGGCTTCCTGTCAAAACACACCAAAAGATACAACCAAAGAAACGGGTCAGTCCCAATCTTTTGGTGAGCTCATCACTCCGGACGGTGCTATACCCTATCACCAGATGGTTGCCAGTCTGGCCGCTTCCGATTCGATAAAAGTAAAGGTAAAAGGCACTGTTCAGTCTGTTTGCCAGGCCAAAGGTTGCTGGATCAACATCAACGATGAGCAGGCCAACGCCGAAACTTTTGTCAAATTCAAAGATTACGGCTTTTTTATGCCAAAAGACTGCTCGGGCCGTGAGGTAATTATGGAAGGCTATGCTTACCGCGAAGTAACTTCCGTCGACGAACTTCGCCACTACGCCGAGGACGAAGGCAAATCAAAAGAAGAAATCGAAGCCATAACAGAACCCGTGGAGGAAATCAAGTTCATGGCAAGCGGGGTGCTGTTGCTGCCGGAAGCAGGAAAGCAGTAACCTATAATTGAAGGTTGATGCCCGGTTTTTAAGGGTGCATTAGAACTATTTTCACCAACACCGATGCAACAGGATCATCCGCTGCGTCAAATTTCTTTGACACCGCTACATCAGGACGGGCATCAACCACCTTATTCCACCCCTACCCCATGCAAAGTTTCGCCCAATGGATTTGACAAAAAAAAACAGTTTTGAAAATTCTCTCCGCCGTTGGGCCACTGTATGTCTGTGGCTGCTGTTACCCTTTCTGCTCTCTTCACAAACCACTTTCCTCGACAGCCTGATCAGTATTGCTAAAACAGCCAAAGCCGACAGCAACAAAGTATTGTTGCTGACAGATATTGCCTGGGAATTAAAATTTGACGATTACGAACTGGCCCATACCTATCTGGATGAAGCACTTATCCTGGCGAAAAAGATCCGCTTTCGAAAGGGGGAAGGTGTGGCCAATAATTTTAAAGGTGTCGTGGAAGATATACACGGCAACAGCCAGGCAGCCATTGAATATTTTAGCAAAACGCTGGAGATAAGATCTGAAATAGGCGATCTCAATGGCGTAGCATCTGCTTACAACAACATCGGCAATGTCCACCAAAACCTGGGGGACTACGTGCCGGCCCTGAATAGTTACCTCCAGTCACTGCGCATCCGGGAAGAACTCGGCGACACAGCCAGAGCTATCAGGGTATATTACAACATCGCTATTCTTCACGAAAGCATGGGCAACTACCTGGAAGCTCTCGATTATATCTACCTGTTCCTGGAAGGGACCGAACGAACCAACAACAAAAAAAACATCGCAAACGGCTGGAACATAGTAGGTAATATCAAAACCGAACTGGATCGTTTCGAGGAAGCACTCGAAGCCTACCAAAAGGCGCTGACCATTCATCAGGAACTGGGAAATGACTGGGAAGTATCTTCCGCCTACAATAACATCGCAAACCTGAAAGACTCAATGGCAGAGCGCCTGCTGGATGATGAGAAACTCGGGGACACCACCAAAATCCTTTTTGATGAAGCGGTCAAAATTCACAAAGATGCACTGGCTATTCGCGAGCGACTACAGGATACCAGCGGCATTGCGGAGATTTACAACAACATGGGGTATGTCCTGAAAAACGTAGGGAGTTTTTATAAAGAAAAAAAAGAATTGGCTTTGGCAGAGGCAAAATGGCGGGAGGCGGAAGAATACCTTCGCAGATCCCTGGCCATAAGAGAACCGGCAGGCGACAAAGCCGGTATCATGGAGGTATATAATGGTCTTGCCGATGTGCGCCGCCGGCAAGACCGCTACCAGGAAGCGTTGATCTTTGCTAAAAAGTATTACGACATTGCCAAAGAAATTGACGATCTGAAATTTCAACAAAACGGACTAAAAGACCTTGCCCGCATTTATTACAACCTGGGAGAATACAAGAAGGCCTACAAAAAAAGAAAGGATTACGACGAACTCCGCTACGAGCGTTTCAACGAAAGCCGCATAAAAGATGAGGAGCGGCGGGTGGCCCTGTATAGCGACCGCAAAATAAAATATGAAAATGAGCGCCAGCAACAAGCACTGAAGTTGCAGGAGTCCGAGTTGGAACAATCGAGGCTCGTGCGGAATTCTCTGATCGGCGGGGCTTTTCTGTTATTGTTGCTGGCCGGTGTGATGCTCAACCGCAACAAGGTGATCCGGAAGGAAAAACAGCGTTCCGACAGCCTGTTGTTAAACATCCTTCCCGAAAAAACTGCTGAAGAGTTAAAGTTAAATGGTCGGGCAAAAGCCCGGTACCACGAGCAGGTAACAGTCCTGTTTACCGATTTTAAATCATTTACCTCCATTGCCGAAAACACGGAGCCCGAGGCACTGGTCGAAGAACTGGATTATTGCTTTCAGGCTTTCGACGACATTATTTCCAAATACAATATTGAAAAAATAAAGACCATCGGCGATGCTTATCTCTGCGCCGCCGGTGTGCCTGCCCCCTCCCCTGCCCATGCCTCCGACATCGTGAAGGCAGCCATTGAAATTCAACAATTTATGGAGGTGTTCCGACAAAAACAATTGGCCGATCACAAGAATGCCTATTACTGTCGGATTGGTATTCACTCCGGGCCGGTGGTGTCCGGTGTAGTTGGTAAAAGGAAATTCGCTTACGATATCTGGGGAGACACTGTCAATATTGCGGCCCGTATGGAGCAAAGCGGAGAAATAAACGAAATCAATATTTCACAAACCACTTACGAACTCGTCCATGAGGAATTCCCCTGCCTCCCGCGGGGTAAGGTCGCTGCCAAGAATAAAGGTGAACTCGACATGTATTTCATCGACAGGAAAACAGTTGAAAAAAAAATGACAATGGTTGGCAGCGTTTAACAAAGGCCGTTCGTATTAGTGGTGGTTTAAAGAAATAGGCGTTATTTCCCGAAGGCAGCTTCTTATTTACTCTCACTATTTGAAACTAAAAATGTCAGTAAAGAAGCTGCCTTCTTTTTTTCCTTCCTTTCCCCCCGTTTTCCAATTACGAGTTTAAACAATTGTGGCCAGTAGAAATCCTTTATGAGGTTGGGCTGTGAAGCAGGCAGAATTTAATAAAAAAGATGCTTTGACAATTAATGTGGAAATAAGCCGTACGGACTTTCCATGGAAATTGTCAAAGAACCATAAAAAATAAAAGCCGTCCGGGAAGACGGCTTTTCTGTTGTATTTCAACCTTATGTTGAGAACGTGTTTTTCGGATATGTTGTCAGGCGATCAGACCAGTTTGGCCATGTCCCTGACGAGGATCTTTCCTCTGTTGAAATAAATCAGATCTGATTTTCGCAATTCGTTGAGTACCAGTGTCACTGTCTGGCGGGAGGTGCAGGTAATATTTGCAATATCCTGGTGGGTCAGGCTGTGTTTTAGCAACATCTCGAGTCCTACTTTCCTGCCACTGATTTCTACCGAATCCTTAATGAACTCAATGATCCTGGTACGGGCATCTTTAAAAATCAGTGACTCCAGTTTATTTTCTGCCCGCATCAGCCGGCTGCCAAATAATTTCATCACTTTATCGCACAGGGTAAAGTTGCTGCGCATCAGTTTTTTAAGATCTTCAATTCGCAGGGCAAATAAATGTACCTCATCGCGCAGGGCCTGGGCCA
>JBFIJS010000359.1:0-5132 GCA_041600595.1 Saprospiraceae bacterium
CAGGCATTGATTTGGCATCGGATGTCGGGCTGATGGTCAGCAATCCATTATAACTTAACACGGTGATAATCAACCCCATACCATCGATTATGGGAGCCATACCCATGATAGAAAGCAATTCGTGACCGTTGAGGTACAACGGAAACTGCGGCCCCGGCACATTGGTGATCGTCAGGTTAAAAACGGGATTGTGCAGTTTGGACATATTGTACCGGGAGTAAACGCGGGCAGCCTGGTTGGCGATGCCAAAAGGAACCGCCTCCGCCATGTTGGCCAGCGTTTTGGCACCAATGGCATTCTGGTAGGATTTTCCCCGGATGGTATTCTCGTGGATCGCTTCCAGTCGTTCGATCGGGTCAGCAATGTTAGTGGCCAACTGGATTAGCATGGAGGAAACCTGGTTACCCGAAGTGGCTCCTTTCTCCGAATCGCCGCGGGTGGAAATCGGCACCATCGCCACCATCGGCTTATTGGGCAATTTCCCTTTTTCCTGTAAATACCGGCGCAGGGCCCCGGCGCAGATGGCCAGGACCACATCATTGAGGGTGGTGTCCATTATTTTTTTCAGGGCTTTGACCCGTTCGAGCGAAAGGATGGCTGTGTTCCATTTCCGGCGGGCAGAGATGATACCGTTGAGAGGTGTGTAAGGAGCCGTGAACGGGGCCGTTGGCAGGTCGATTCGCTGAGCCCGGGTCAGCATGCCTGACTTTAAAGTGGCGGTGGCCGCATCGACGAGTAATTTCGGAAACTTCAATGGCCGGCTGGCAAAACTCACCGAACTGCGCAGCATCATGGCCAGTTCGTTCGGAATCGGGGCAGCTTTCCAGGGTTTTGGGTCGGGAATGGGCCTGGCCTCTTTCGACATATCAAATATCAGGCTGAGAATGCCGGCGCCGGCCATGCCGTCAATAGCCACGTGGTGTATTTTGGAAATAGCGGCAACCGATCCCTTGGGTACCTGCGGGATAGAATCAAGGCCTTCCACGAATGTGAAATTCCACAGCGGCCGGTTGCGATCGAGCGGCAGGCTAAACAGGCGGGAAGCCACTTCCCGGAGTTCTTTCCATCCTCCCGGTGCCGGCAGGGCAATGCGGTGAATATGCAGGTCGATATCGAAGTCGGGATCGTCCACCCAATAGGGATAATCAATGCTGAATGGCACCATGACCAGCCGCTTCCGCAGCTTGGGAATGAGATGTAGCCGGGAGTGAATGGTTTTTTTAAAAGTTTCAAATTTCAGCGACCCTTCGATCACCGCCACACTACCCACGTGCATGTGCTGGGTGGGAGTTTCGCCGTATAAAAAAGTAGCGTCTAAGCCAGAGATTGCTTCGATCTTCTGATCGCTGAATTGGTCGAGAAGTTTTCCGATCACGATATGTTAATTTTTAATGTCAGAGAATTTTGTGCGTTGGATAAATAAAACGCCCGGCATTTTGGTCTTTGCATGCCCGGCCCAAAGTCGCAGGGTTGAAAGTAGTAACTCTGTTATGTTTTTCTAAATTTATTTTACAAAAACTATTTCGAAATGCGGGATTCCACCCGGCCGGGGCAACCAGGGTGTGTACTTCTTGCCCTACCTTTACGGAAACTCATTATTCACTCCCGGCTACATTCCGGGATTTACCGATCAAATACAATGGCAACTAAAAAAGATGAAACCGCTTCCTTCGTCCTGAGATTTACCCAAAAAGTCTTCAACAGTGAGGATGGCGAACCACAGGTACAGTGGCGGGGCAATATCCGGCACGTGCAGGGCGGAGAGGAAAAACGATTCTCCGAGTTCGACGAAGTCGTACATTTTATCCAGGCCAAACTGACCGACCTGACCCTGACCGCGATGGAAAACAAGTCGCCCGAGGAGCAAAAAGGCATCCTCGCCAAGAGCTTTGACCTCTGGAAACGCATGGCCGTGGCCGGCCCTAAAATGGTTATGGAAACCATCAAGGACCCCAAGGCCGGGGTCGAACATTTGCAGGAGCAGGTGAACCAGGTCGTACAGGAGCAGGTCAGGGAAGTGGGCGATCTGTTCAGCTCCCGGATCGATGCCGACAACTGGAAGCCCGCTTCCAAAGCCGATGTCAAAAGTCTCATGCAGGCTATCGCCGGCTTGTCGGGTGAATTGAACAAACTGAACCAGAAAGTAGAGGGCCTGACTCCCAAATCAAAGGCTAAAAAAAGTCCTCCAAAATCCTGATAATTCCTCCGCAACGCTGTCGCTTTTTCAATGAACAAATACACCGACCAGATCGACGAACTCAAGGAAAAAAGAGCCGCTGCCGCCATTCAGGTGCAGACCCTCGGCAATTTCCAGGTTTGGGTGGAAGGCGAAAAAGTGCACCCCACAGACTGGGGCCGGGATAAAACCCTCCAGCTTTTTCAGTTCCTTCTCACGTCCCGCCACCGTCGGGGGCTGCACAAAGAGCAGATCATGGATCGCATCTGGGAAGACCTCGATGCTAAAAGCGGCGAACAAACCTTTAAGGTCGCCTTGCACGGGGTAAACAAAGTACTCGAACCAAACCGAAAAAGCAGAACCGAACCCCGCTTTGTGATCCGGCAGGGTCTGGCCTATCAGCTGGCCCTCGATGAAATATGGATCGATGCCGATGCGATGGAAAAATTTATTGCCCTCGGCAACCAGCTTCTCCACAACCACCCCGGCGCTGCCAAACTGGCCTACCAGGAGGCCATTCATCTCCATCATGGTGTGTACCTCCCCAGCAGGTTGTATGAAGACTGGTCGAGCGACGAGCGGGAACGTTTACAGATTCTGGCCCTCGGGGCTACGATTACCCTGGGTGAACTGTTGCTGGAAGAAAATCCGCTTGAAAGTGTCCGGCTTGCCCAACAAGCCCTTTTGCTCGATGCCACCTGGGAAGACGCCTACCGCCTGGAAATGCAGGCCTACCTTAAAAAAGGCAACCGGCCCATGGCCATTAAGACCTACCAGCAATGTGAAAAGATCCTGGATGAAGAGTTTGGCATCGAGCCTTTACCGGAAACCAAACGACTCATGAAAGACATCCTGCAAGTCGGTACCGTACGCTGAATTACTCCGAGGACCGACCACTGCCCCACTTTTTCCGCAGCCTGAGCCCGGCCACTATTTGACCACACTTATTTTTTGGTAAAAATATTCCCGGCCATTTTCCAGCAGCAAAATATACAGCCCGTTGTCCAGGCCCGAAATGTCAATTTTTGCCGGTGCCTTGTTTTGGGAAAAAACAACATGCCCCTTGAGGTCAGTAAGCTTTATGCTGTAATCTTTCAGCGCCCATTCGCTTTCCACATATAAATACGTATTGGCCGGATTGGGATGAACAAAATACCGCAGCGCCGCCTGCCCCGGTTCCACCAGCCGGCTGACGACCGGATCTTCCGCCGAGTCACAAAGCGTCAGGTCATCGTTGCCCAATCTTAATTTTGCGGGGTTAGCCCCAGCGTTCAGGCTGTTGGGAAAACCAACGGCCGGAACATCCACCTCGTATTCACCAAAATAATCGGGCAGTTCGGCTGGCAGGTACAGCGAGGGATAGAAAGAAGCGGTCGTGCCGGCGGGGATGACGTTCCCCTTGATATTGTTGCCATATTCAAAATGGTTGGCGCCGGCAAGGTGGTAATAGCCCAGTAAAAAATTAGTGGATGTCACTTCATTTCCAATAAAAGCCTGCTGGTCAGTTGGTACATTGTCGTTCATAAAAATGCCGTAATGCTCGGCCCGGTTTCGGAGAAAAACATTGCCCGGCCCGTTGCTTCCGTGCGAATCATCAATGACGATATGCTGCACGATGTTTCCCTCCAATAAATTCAGGTAGGGATAGTTGCCGTGCAACACCAGGTCTCCGGCAGAATCTTCGGGCAGACCGACTTCGTTCCAGTAGGGATTGATCGAATAATTGTAACTCACGACATTGCCGTTGGCTCCAGCCTGTAACAGAATGGCATGTCGCAGGTGGTCAAAAACGTTGTTGTCCACCAGACAATCTCCCGTATTAAACTCCAGCACTACCCCGTAACCCTGACCACCATTTCCGTAGGCAAAGGCGTCTTTGAAATGGCAGCCCGTCACCTGGTTGTGCAAACCGTTGTGAATATCCACGTGGGCAAAATTGGCATGGTGGGAGCTAACTCCTTTTACCCGGCAGTTAGCGGTCAATTGGAAGAAAATGTTGCTGGTTTGGGTAGTGGTAGCGTCCAGCCTTTCCAGATGCAGGCACTCTACCCCACTGTGTTCAACAGGAATTATCTTTTCAACATACGGATTTTCGGTCAGGGAAATATCCCGGCGCAATTGATCCGCAATGACCAATTGGTTGTTTTGGATGGCCGTGATCGTGGTTATCTGACCGGTACTTTTTTCTGCCCAGGAGGAGGTAACCAAATGGGCATCGTCGAACTGAATGCGGACATAATCCCCCACCTGAAAGCCTCCGGCATTTTCCACCGAAATGGTGCTGGCGTCTTTAGCACTGGCCGCAACGATGGCCGAAACCATTGCCTCCACGGCTCCTTTTGCCGCTATCAAATGCCCCTGCCCGTTCAAATTGAATTGGAAAACGGTTTCCTCCGAAGAAGCACCTTTCAGGACATGCCCGCTGGTCAGAACAATGGTTTCATTAAAGAAATAACTACCCGGCGGGAAATAAAAAACAGTGGGTTGGCCCGCATATTCCGACATCATTTGATTTAAAATGCTGTTGGCCGGTATGGTTGCGTCCGGTTGCAGGCCCCGGGAAAATACATCAATGGTATCGTAGGCGGGCAGCTCAACATTGGGCCCTGCTTTCGACCAGTCCGTTTCGAAAGCAGCGGGCAGCGTCTGAGCCGGCAAGGAGATGTGAAAAAAAAGGGACAGCGCCAGGCAAACCGGAAAGCGTAGTTTTTGTATCATGGTCAAATAGTTTTTATAGTACAGTGTGTAAAAATTTCTTTACATTTTCATTCACGCAAGTGGGCCGAAATATTCACTTCGCTTTGAGGCATCAGACTGCTCGGCCCAAAGGGATTTTAAGGGAAAGAGCGTGGCTTGGCCACGCTCTTTCCCTTAAAATCCCTCGAGGGGCACACGAGGAAGTTGCAAAAGGATCGGCTTTTACTGCCCCGCATTTTATAAATAAAGTTATTACACA
>JBFIJS010000360.1:0-5124 GCA_041600595.1 Saprospiraceae bacterium
CAAAGTCAGGGTCTTTTAGCTCCGCAAATATTTCCAGCCCGACCGTTCCTTGTCCCTCGATGATTTTCGGGTGGTTGAATGGAGGAATGAAGGTCTTCTGGTTTTCTTCGGTAAATTGTCTGGCCGCCGCAGCGCAGGCATCGAAGTTATCGCCGACCAGCCTGATGTCAGCGAACTCTCCTCCAAACATCCGCGTCTGGCTGATTTTCTGGCGCGGGGTAGTGATTGGCATAAAGATCACGCCGTGTACCTGCATGGCTTTGCAGGAAAAGGCAAACCCCTGGGCGTGGTTGCCGGCACTGGCGCACACTACGCCTTTTTCGAGTTGTGCCTTCGGCAAACTACTCATCAGGTTGTAGGCTCCTCTGATTTTGTAGGAACGCACCCGCTGCAAATCTTCCCGCTTGAGCCAGACATGGCAGGCATAGCGGTCGGAGAGGTTTTGGTTGTACTGCAACGGAGTTTTTCGAACCACGGGTTGCAGGCGTTCGGCAGCAGCGGGAAAATCGAATTGGGTTTTTTGCTCCGTAGCAATCATTTGAATGGATATTGGAAAACTGACAATAGACAACGAGGCCGTATCAAACGGTTGATCGAGTTGATAAGATTTGATTTTGTTAATATTTAAAGAATGGTTTTCCAGTGTTTTAAATATCAACTTTATAAACCATCATCAACATTTATCAACTGATGATACAGCCTCATCGTCTGGTTTATATTCAGGCGTCGGCCTTAACCTTTTGATTTTCAGGGCGTAAGCTCCTGACAACCTTACCGGCTTGCCACATTTCACTGTCGCGCAATTCCTTCAGCTCCTCTTCCAGCTTCTCCCGGTAATCGGGCTGACTGTTGGAGTCGATGGAACGCTGAGCCTCCCGGCCGGCGGCGACCTCTTCGTACAGCTCTTTAAAGACCGGAGCCGTTGCATCCCGGAATTTTTTCCACCAGTCCAGCGCACCGCGCTGAGCAGTGGTGGAGCAGTTGGCGTACATCCAGTCCATCCCATTTTCCGCAACGAGCGGCATGAGCGACTGGGTCAGTTCTTCAACCGTTTCATTGAAAGCTTCCGATGGGGAGTGGCCTTTGGAGCGCAGCACTTCGTACTGGGCGGCAAAGATGCCTTGAATGGCTCCCATCAGGGTGCCCCGTTCGCCCGTCAGGTCGGAGTAAACTTCTTTTTCAAAATTGGTTTCAAACAAATAACCACTACCAATGGCGATTCCCAGGGCGATGACCCGCTCGTAGGCCCGGCCGGTGGCATCCTGGAAAATGGCGTAGCTGCTGTTCAAACCACGACCTTCGAGGAACATGCGGCGGAGCGAGGTGCCCGACCCTTTTGGTGCGACCAAAAACACATCGACTTCCGGAGGCGGAATGATGCCGGTGCGCTCCTTGTAAGTGATGGCAAACCCGTGGGAGAAATACAGGGCTTTACCCGGTGTCAGGTGCTTTTTGACCAGCGGCCACATTTCGATCTGGGCAGCATCGCTCAACAGGTAACAGATGATGGTGCCTTTTTGCAAAGCTTCCTCGATTTCAAACAGGTCGTGACCGGGGATGAAACCGTCTCTCACTGCTTTGTCCCAGGACTTGGAGTTTTTGCGTTGACCGATGATGACGTTGATACCATTTTCTTTTTGGTTCAATGCCTGTCCCGGCCCTTGTACACCGTAGCCGATGACGGCTACAACTTCATCCTTTAATACCTCCTGTGCTTTGGACAGAGGGAATTCTTCTCTGGTTGCGACATTTTCTACCGTGCCGCCAAAATTCATTTTTGCCATGATTATTTTAATTATTGAGTTTTGAATGATTGAGTTTTGAGTTGCCGGGTGTTGCATGGCCGGAGGCATTTGCAAACCAGACACGCAAAAATCACATGGAGAATACTGTTTCGTTTTCGTCTAAATGTTCGTTGGTGTGCAGCCCTTCACCGGGTTCTGCTTCTTCAAAATCGAGGAGGCGTTCGTGGAAGCGGCGGCTTTCTTTGATGATGGCCACCCGGGCACTGCGCACAAACTCGATGAGGCCGATGGGCTCAAAAAATTCCAGCACCCGCTGCGTTTCTTCCCGGTGTCCGGTGACTTCAAAAACCAGGTAATCCTGCCGGATGAGGACGGCCCGGGCCCCGAGTTCCCGCAACAGGCGTTCGACCTTTACTTTGTCGGCAACGGCCTGGGTAGGCACTTTGTAGAGTGCCAGTTCCTGCCACACTATTTCGTCGTTGGTGTGGTAATAGGCCCGCAAAACCTCCACCTGCTTTTCGATCTGCTTGACGACTTTCTGTACCGTTTCTTCGGTTTCGTTGACAACGATGTTGAAGCGGAAAATGTCCGATAGCTCGGAGGGGGAGGTGTTCAGGCTCTCCACATTTATTTTCCTTTTGGAAAAAAGAATCGCGATCCGGTTGAGCAGACCAACCTGGTTTTCGGTGTAGGCAGTTATGGTATATTCTTGTTTCATTTTTTTATTGGTTGAGATGGTTGAGAGGGTTGAGAGGGGTTGAGTTTAGCCCTGTCTTCGTTCTCTCCAACCTCATTTTAGCCGTATTTCCGCCACGGAGCAACCTTGCGGAACCATCGGGAAAACATTATTCTCCTTTCCGACCTTCACCTCCAGGAGATACCCTTTCGGATGGTCTTCCAGGAGGGTTTTGATAGCATTTTTTAAATCATTTCGGCCGTTTACGGATTGGGCTTCCAGACCGTAAGCTTTGGCAATGGCGACAAAATCAGGGTTTTGCATGTCGACCGACGAGTATCGTTTTTCCAAAAACAACTCCTGCCACTGGCGGACCATGCCGAGGAAGTTGTTATTGAGGATGATTACTTTCACATCCACACCATATTGCATCATCACCCCGAGTTCCTGTAGCGTCATTTGAAAACCTCCGTCTCCGATGATGGCCACGACCGGGCGGTGGGGTGCGCCAAACTTGGCACCGATGGCTGCCGGCAGGGCAAAACCCATGGTGCCCAGTCCGCCCGACGTGATGTTGCTGCGGGTCCGGTTGAATCTGGCGTAGCGACTGGCCACCATTTGGTGCTGGCCCACATCCGTGACGATGATGGCGTCGCCGTGGGTGAGTTCGTTCAGTTCCCGGATCACTTCTCCCATGCTGAGTTCAGCGCAGGTCGGATGCAGCTCGCCCTGTATGAGTTCGGCCTGCTCGATGGCGTCGTGGTCGCGGAAGCGCTGTAACCATGCGGGATGTGATTTTTTATCGACCAGTTCGGTCAGCAGGGGCAGGGTTTCCTTGCAATCGCCCCACACACCAACCGTTGCCTTGACATTCTTGTCGATCTCCGCCGGGTCAATATCCAGGTGGATAATTTTTGCCTGTTTGGCGTATTTATCCAAACGGCCGGTTACCCGATCGTCGAAGCGCATGCCGATGGCAATGAGGACGTCGCACTCGTTGGTCAGTACATTCGGGCCATAATTTCCGTGCATGCCGAGCATGCCCACGTTGAGCGGGTGATCGGTGGGTAAGGCACTCAGACCGAGCAGGGTCCACGCCGCCGGGATGCCCGATTTTTCGATAAATGTTTTAAATTCTTCTTCGGCATTTCCCAAAATAACTCCTTGTCCGAACAACACGAACGGACGTTCGGCAGCATTGATGAGGTCTGCCGCTTCCTCCACGAATTTTTTCCGGACGATCGGCTTTGGCCGGTAGCTCCGCAAATGGGTGTAGGGCTGGTGACCGGCGTAGGCCGTTTTTTCCAACTGGGCATTTTTGGTGATATCGATGAGCACGGGGCCGGGTCGCCCGGTGCGGGCAATGTAGCAGGCCTTGGCGATGGCGTCGGGGATCTCGGCAGCGTCGGTCACCTGGAAATTCCATTTGGTAACGGGGGCGGTGATGTTGACGACGTCCGTTTCCTGAAAGGCATCCGAACCCAGCAAGCTCGCGTACACCTGCCCGGTGATGCACACCACCGGCGTACTGTCGATCTGAGCATCCGCTAATCCCGTGACGAGGTTGGTGGCACCCGGGCCGCTGGTCGCAAAGACGATTCCCACTTTGCCGGAAGCCCGTGCGTATCCCTGAGCAGCGTGAATCGCTCCCTGCTCGTGGCGGGTGAGAACGTGCTGAAGTTTGCCATCAAAATCGTAGAGTGAATCATAAATGGGCATGATGGCCCCGCCGGGATAGCCGAAAATGGTATCAACGCCTTCGCCGACCAAAGTGCGCAAGACGATTTCCGAACCCGGCATCAGCGGGCTGTCGGAGAGAGACGGGCTCACAACGGCGGTATTTTGGTGGCTATTGGTCGTGGTTTCTTCTTGATGTTTCATATTATCTTTTTCAAATTCGAAATTTCTGAATGGGCTTTTCGAACAGCATGACACTCGTTGGAAAGTGTGGCCATTTGGTGGTCAGGCATCCGTAACACAACCCTCTGCTGCCGTGGTAACCTGTCTGGCATATTTGTACAAGATGCCTTTTTCCGCTTTTAATTTCGGTTGTTGCCAGGCGGCACGACGGGCGGCCAGGGTGGCCTCGTCCACCAACACGTTGATGGAACGGTTGGTGGCGTCGATCTCGATGATGTCATCCTCTTCCACCAGCGCAATGTTGCCTCCTTCCTGTGCTTCGGGTGTGATATGCCCCACGACAAAACCGTGGGAGCCGCCACTGAACCGACCGTCGGTGATCAGCGCAACACTTTTACCCAGGCCTGCTCCGATGATGGCAGAGGTCGGCTTGAGCATTTCCGGCATGCCGGGCCCGCCTTTGGGGCCCACGTAGCGGATCACACAGACATCTCCGGCCTTGACCCTTCCATTTGATACGCCGTCGATGAAATCTTGTTCGCCTTCAAACACCCGGGCGGTGCCACTAAAGCGTTCGCCCTCCTTGCCGGTAATTTTTGCGACTGCTCCTTCGGTGGCGAGGTTGCCATAGAGAATGTTCAGGTGGCCGGTTTTCTTAATGGGGGTTTCCACCGGGAAAATGATTTTTTGGGAGGAAAAATCGAGGGAAGGAACGTCAGCCAGGTTTTCGGCAATGGTTTTTCCCGTGACGGTGATACAGTCGCCGTGCAGCATTTTTTTCTCCAGTAAATATTTCATGACCGCCGGCACCCCACCGATGTTGTGGAGGTCTTCCATGAGATA
>JBFIJS010000361.1:0-5113 GCA_041600595.1 Saprospiraceae bacterium
ATCCCGTCCACTGCCACCCCGGGCGCTACCCGTATGCGGGTGAGCATGCAGCGTGGGCAATTTGCCGGACCTTGTGAAAACTTTCTGATCGGCGAAGTACATGATTATGAGGTTGTTATCAGTGACAGTTTCAACGGCTCGAATAATGATGGCCGTGTGGCGCAACTCAACTTGCGGATAGCACCCAACCCGACCGCTGATCGGCTGAACGCTACCTTCAAACTCGTCCGGGAAGGAGAGGCTGAACTGACCATCATCAACGGTCATGGTGTAGTCGTCTATGCTGAAAAACGTCATTTCCCGGCGGGTAGCCAGCAGTTTTCACATGATATCTCCAACCTGAAAAGTGGCATGTATATGCTGTTTGTGCAGCCGGAGAGGCAAAAGGCTATGACTGGAAGGTTTATGAAAGTGGAGGAATGAGCCAGGGCCGGCCCGGTGAACCACAGGAGCAGTTGGTGATTTTGGTGGTTGGTTTTGGAAATGAGTAGCTCTGTTTGGTTGCTTTATAATTGCGTCTGAACGTTTTTTGTAGATCCATTCCTGTGTTCCAGGAAATCCTATTCGGCCGGACAATTAAGTGTATAGTTGTCCGGCCGTTTTTCTGCTTATTTTGAAAAGAAATTCTCATTAAAATGCACTTACTTTCCTCAGAAAGGTTGCGCAGGTTACTTTTGCCATTCATTTTTTAATTTTTAGTTCCTGACCCTATGGCAAAAAGAAATAAACCCATTCCCAATAAGACGAACAAAGCAGCAACACCTGCCGATACCAACTTCACCAAGCGCTGGAGTTGGATATTGTTTGCACTCGGTGTGCTGCTCTATGCCAACACCCTCCGGCACGATTATGCCGTGGACGACGCCATTGTAATTTATGATAATGAATTCACCACCAAGGGCGTGGCGGGCATCCCCGGCTTGCTGAAATACGACACCTTCCGGGGATTTTTTAAAGTGGAGGGAAAAGAGTCGCTGGTGTCCGGGGGGCGCTACCGTCCGCTCACGCCGGTGATGTATGCTGTGGAGTTGGAATTGTTTGCAGAAAAAAAGAAAGATGAAAATGGTGATATTTTAAAGGATAAAGATGGGGATGAAGTTTTTGACCCCAATCAGAATGGGAAATTAAATACGGTAAAAATTGTCGGACATTTAATTAATACCCTTTTATATGGTCTGACGGGTGTGGTGCTTTTTTGGTTGTTGTTACAAATGTTGTCGCCCGGAAAAAATCTGTCGGGATGGAACAATAAAGCGGCATTTATTGCGCTCGGTACAACGCTGCTTTTTTTGGCGCACCCGATCCATACGGAGGTAGTCGCCAATATAAAAGGCCGGGACGAAATATTGAGTTTGCTGGGCAGTCTGGCCGGGCTTTATTTTTCCCTTAAATCATTTCACGAAAAAAAACCTTTATTAAATATAATTGGTGCAACGCTGTTTTTTTTAGCACTATTCTCCAAGGAAAATGCTATCACTTTTGTGGCTGTTATCCCACTGGCTTATTATTTTTTCACAAATGCTAAAACGGGGGAAATCATTTTTAAAACCCTGCCCTACCTGGCACTTGCGCTTGTTTTTGTTTTTATCCGGGGAAATATTCTGGGATGGGATATAGCAGGGGAAACACCCCGTGAGTTAATGAATAATCCATTTTTAAAACTGGTTGGTAATCAATATGTCGATTTCTCTTTTGGTGAAAAGATGGCGACCATATTTTATACTTTAGGCTATTATATAAAATTACTTTTTATTCCTCATCCATTAAGTCACGATTATTATCCGAGGGCCGTAGCTGTTATGACTTTTGGTGACTGGCAGGTTATTTTGAGTGCGTTGATATATGTGGCTTTAGGTGTTTACGCACTGATACGTTTGCCCAAAAAAGACCCGGTTAGTTTTGGTATTTTATTTTATTTGGGAACGTTATTTTTAGTGTCGAATATTCCATTTCCCATAGGTACTAATATGAGCGAACGGTTTTTATATATGCCGTCGATAGGATTCTGTTTTATTATGGTAGTTCTGGTTTACCGGTTCATTTCCAAAAAGGGTTTTAATAAAAATATAGCTATAGCCGGGCTGATATTGGTCGGTTTATTTTCCACATTTACCATTTTAAGAAATAATGCCTGGAAAGATAATTTTACTTTATTTCTAACCGATATAGAAGCGGTGCCAAACAGCGCCAAATTGCGCAACGCCTGCGGTGGAGAACTGGTGACTCAATCATTAAAGCCAGAAAATGCCGGCAATAAAGACCAGATGCTGACGGAAGCCGTGGTGCATTTACAAGAGGCGATAAAAATCCACCCCGGATATAAAAATCCATTTTTAATATTGGGCAATGCGCATAATTATCTGCAAAATTACGAGGCGTCGATTCAGGCCTACAACCAGGCCCTGCTGCTCGATCCGGATTACGGAGAAGCCAGGAACAATCTGGCCATTACCTACCGCGATGCGGGCCGATATTTTGGCGAACAAAAAGGTGATTTGAATAAAGCGCTGCAATATTTATTAAAAGCTTACGAGATGCAACCGAACGATTATGAGACGCTTCGTTTACTGGGTGTCGCCAACGGGGTAGGAGGGCAGCCACAAAAGGCAGTTGAGTATTTTGTCAAGGCGTTGGAGCAGTTGCCGGGTAATGCCGATGCACTTTACAACCTCGGTAGTGCCTACATGAATGCCGGGCAGCCGGAACAGGGGCAGTTTTACATCAACGAAGCTATAAAGGTGAATCCGAAAGTCGTGGAGAATAGGCAGAACCGGTAAGAAGAAGACGAGGAGAGCGCAAATATCAGGCGTCAGTGGCGAGGGTGTCCAGGAATTCAACCGCATCGCCCAGGCTGTGCAATAATTTGGTGTTTTTTGGCAATTGGATCGACTGGGAGGCCACCAGGTAGCCGGTCAATAGCAGTTGACTATCCTGGGTTGCTTCGGCCAGGTTTTGCAGGTAACGTTGAACCGGCTCTTTGTTGAAGGATTCCGAAAGGATGGTGAAAATGTATTCCGGGTGATGTATTTGGCAGGCATCTTTCAAATCTATAATAGCCATGTTGGCACCGAGGTTCACCACCTGAAATTTCCTTTTCTTTAAAATATACTGCATAAAAAGCAGACTGAGTTCTTGTTGTTCATCTTTAGGCAGGTAGAGTAAGAATTTGGTGGCATCCCGGTCGTGATTGATGGGCAGGTTCTCGATAGCAGCAATCAATTTGTTCCGGATCACCAGGGTAATGAAGTTTTCCTGTACGGGACGGATCGAACCTGTCAGCCACAGCAGACTTAACTTTTCCATAAAAGGATAGACGATCTCGATCATTGCCTCTTCAAAACCCAGCTGTTTGATGTGGTTATCAAGGATGCGGGAAAACTTGTACTCATCCATTTCGATGACGGCCAGTGTCAGTACATCGAGTTCGGCATCCAGCCCGATACTGACTTCGGAGACATTGCTGACTTCTTCGGCAATGTCTTTTTTGCTCATCGCAGCAATTTTGGAAATTTTGAACCCATTGCGGTTCAAGAGGGCGATATTGAGGAGTAATTGCAAGTCATCATCCTCATAGTAACGAATATTGGTAGGGGTTCTGCGGGGCCGAAGAATACCGTAGCGCTGCTCCCACACCCGGAGAGTATGAGTTTTAATACCGGATATCTTTTCCAAATCGCTGATTGAATAAATTGCCATGATGCGCCTTATCTAACGTACTGTTTACTCTTAAATGTGGGAGATGCAGAGAAAGTTACTTGTGAACATAGAACCCAAAGGAATTGCACATTTCTTTTATACAAATTTTCGCCTTTCTTGTTTCGGCCTTATTCAACGCTTAAAACAGGACAGCCAAAAAAAGGTTTATACTTTTGCAAAGTGTCAGACGAAAAGGCCATCGCTTTTCGGGGGTGAAGCCAAATTTGGAAGGTGTAATATGGATTTTTATCTAATTTAGCCTTTTAGTAAATTTTCGTACCAAAGCTAATAACCGCACCTTCAGCAAAAACAAGGGCCTTTCAACAGCAACTTGTTTTTTCAAAAAAGATTTCTATGAAATTATCCTTTACGCACTGGTCTCCCAATCCGACAAAAGTAACTTTTTCCATTACCTTTTTTCTGTTATGTTTCATTTTTACAGGAAAAGTTCTGGCGCAAAATTGCCCACCGCCTTCGGCTGTTCAGATTGATGCTGATTCGATCACCACCACCACTGCCCAGGTCACCTGGGGGCTTGTTTCAGGTGCTGATTACTATTTGGTAGAGTACAGCCCGGAGGGCTATCCGGCAGGCTTTGGTGTAATTGATACGGCTTTCGTCGACACCCTGATTCTGGACGGGCTGAATCCCTGCGTGGTTTACGATGTCTATGTGTATTCCATTTGTGGTAATAACATCAGCCCCCCATCCGGCCCATCGACTTTTACGACCACTACGTCTCACCCTACCTGTACGTACACTTTCCAACTCAACGATGATTTTGGGGATGGCTGGAATACGGCTTTTCTCTCTGTGCTTCACAATGGGGAGGAGTCTGTTTTTACCATAGATTATGCTGCCGGCTCGAGTGCTACGTTTGAGCTCGACGTATTGAGTGGGTTGCCCGTTTGCGTTAATTATTCACCGGGCTTTTTTGAAAATGAGGTTTCTTTCAACATCCTCGATCCGGATGGTAACTCCATTTATGCCGACGGTCCTGATCCGGCTACTGGTAATATTATTAATTTCATTGCCTGTAATGCCACCTGTGCTGTCCCGAAAGCGTGGGGCATGGCCGATGTAAATGCGACCAATGCAAGAACTTCCTGGTCTTTTTTACCGGGAACCAATAATGGCAGTGTCTTTCTTGAGTACGGCCCAATGGGCTTTACCAGAGGTACCGGCACAACTATTAATGTGCCCGCTGGCCAAACCTCCGCTACTTTGACGGGGCTGGAAGAAAAAACCTGGTACAACGTTTATCTCGGTGTGGATTGTGGTACGGATTCAAGCAAAGTGATCGGCCCTCTCCAATTCGAAACGCTGTGGCTGGTTGACGTGGGCGTTAGTTTTATCATACCCAATGCGGATGAATTCTGCAACCTGGGCAACAACGAGACGGTTACTGTTGGGCTGA
>JBFIJS010000362.1:0-5110 GCA_041600595.1 Saprospiraceae bacterium
ACCGGGGTGTTTTAACGGATAAGCCGGAAGAAATCATGACGGCAGACCGGGTCATTTTTCCGGGTGTAGGAGAGGCAAGCACCGCGATGCAATATTTAAAAACGAGAAAGTTGGACGTGCTGATACAATCGTTATCCCAGCCGGTTTTGGGTATTTGTCTGGGGATGCAGTTACTGGGCACCCATACGGAGGAAAATAATACCAAATGTCTGGGCATAGTACCGGCCAAAGTCCGGAAGATACCTCACACAACAACCGACATTCCCAGGTTAAAAGTGCCGCATGTTGGTTGGAATACGGCCAGTCATCAGGGAACCGGCCTGTTTGCCGGTGTCAGAAGCGACCCCTATTTTTATTTTGTGCATTCGTACGCCATGGAGTCCGGTAGTCATACCACTGCCCAAACAACCTATGGAATACCTTTCAGCAGTGCGGTACAGTGGAAAAATTTCTTTGGCGTGCAATTTCACCCCGAGAAAAGTGCCGGGGTAGGAGAACAACTTTTAAACAATTTTATCAACCTAAACAAATGAACGATTTGCAGGTAATACCAGCCATGGACTTGATGGACGGACATTGTGTCCGGCTGCAAGGCGGGGATTTTTCCAAACGTACTGATTACTCCACGGACCCTCTGCAGGTGGCAAAAGCCTTTGCAGAGGCTGGTTTCACCAGACTCCACATGGTTGATTTGGATGGTGCCAGATCGGGCTCCCCGAAACACCTGGCAACGCTGAAAAAAATAGCGGCCGCTACTTCTTTAATCATTGATTACAGTGGCGGAATAAAAACAGAAGAAAACATCCAATCGGTGTTTGCCAATGGAGCCGGACTGGTGGCCATCGGTAGTGTGGCAGTCAGGAACAAACCACTCTTTTTTGATTGGATAGATCGGTACGGGCCGGAAAAAATACTTTTGGGCGTTGATGTAAGAAATGAACAACTGGCGATTTCAGGTTGGTTGGAACAAACGGACATCAGCCTTTTTGACTTTTTATCGGAAATGGTGCAACAAGGCGTACGTCAGGTATTTTGCACGGACATCGGTAAGGATGGCATGATGAACGGGCCTTCCCTGACCTTGTACAAGAAAATCAAACATACTTTTCCTGATTTGGAGCTGATCGCCAGCGGAGGGGTGAGTTCGCCCGGTCAACTGGCCGATCTGGCAACGATTGGCTGCTCGGGGGCCATTGTCGGCAAAGCAATCTACGAGGATTTCGGTCAGCTTTCAAAATGGCTGGACTGAGCGCAGCGAATCCCTGCAAAACCAACAAGCGAGGGATTGAGCAGCCTGGTTTCTGGTAGCAGAAATTAGAATCTTCCTTCGGACAACCATTCCCATCCTGCCAATCAGAATAAAAAATTATGTTAGCAAAAAGAATCATTCCCTGCCTCGACATCAAAGACGGACGAACAGTCAAAGGTGTCAATTTTATTAACCTGCGTGATGCCGGCGATCCGGTAGAACTGGGTGCCCGATACGCACTGGAGGGCGCGGACGAATTGGTGTTTCTGGACATAACAGCTACCCACGAACGCCGCAAAACCTTGAAAGATTTGGTAAAGGAAATCGCGAAAGTGGTCAATATCCCCTTTACGGTCGGTGGCGGTATCCGGTCGGTTGCCGATGTCTCTGAGCTATTGGCGGCCGGTGCGGACAAAGTCTCCATCAACTCCGCTGCGGTCCGTACCCCTTCACTGATCAATGATCTGTCCCGAGAATTTGGAAGCCAGTGTATCGTCGTAGCGATCGACGCCAAGGCTGATGCCGGGACCTGGTGGGTTTATCTGAATGGCGGCCGGCTGAGGACAGAATTGGAAGCAATACCCTGGGCCATAGAAGCCGAAGAGCGGGGGGCAGGTGAACTGCTTTTGACTTCCATGGACCACGATGGCAGCAAGAACGGATTTGCCATTGAATTGACCAAAAAGATTTCAACCTCGGTCAATATTCCGGTGATAGCCTCGGGTGGGGCAGGGGAGAAAGTACATTTTACCGAGGTCTTTCAATACGGGCTGGCAGATGCAGCTTTGGCTGCCAGCATTTTTCATTTTGGTGAAATACCAGTGCCTGAGCTAAAAAGTTATTTATCGGAAAATGGCGTAGTGATCAGAAATTGATCCCTACTGGTTTCGCCATTCAACAGATACACATAGAACCTCTACAAGCCTGCTCTATTGGCAGAAATGCCTGCAAACCACTAACAACTAAGTTGCTTCGTTCTCCACAAAAATGGACGAGTTGCTGATTAAAAAAAGATGATGCTAAATTTTAACAAATATCAGGATGGCCTTGTGCCGGCTATTATTCAGGATGCTGCGACCGGCAAGGTGCTGATGCTGGGGTTCATGAATCAGGCAGCACTGCAGAAAACCAGGGATGAGAAAAGGGTTACTTTTTTTAGTCGTAGTAAACAAAGATTGTGGACGAAAGGAGAGACTTCCGGCCATTTTCTCCTTGTGGTCAGCATCAGCGAAGATTGCGACCAGGATACCTTGCTCATCAAGGTGCACCCGCAGGGCCCCGTTTGCCATACTGGAAGTGATACTTGTTTTGCCGAAACAAATCGACCGGATTTGTTGTCCAGACTGGAAATGACGATTCGGGATCGTTTTCAAAATCCGACGGAAGGTTCCTACGTCAGTTCTCTGGTAAAAAAGGGGATCAACAAAATCGCCCAAAAGGTTGGGGAAGAGGCCGTTGAACTGGTCATTGAGAGCAAAGACTCCAACGACGAACTGTTTTTAGGCGAGGCTGCCGACCTGCTGTTTCACTACTTAGTATTGCTGCGGGCAAAAGGATTTGGGCTCCAGGACGTAATTGATGTTTTGGAAAAGCGGGAACGTTGAAAAGGTGCCATTAGAGAAACGGTTAACCATTTCCGGCATTTTCCAACAGAAACGGGATCAGACCCCGACGACATCCACAAATTTTTCCTGAATTTCTCTGCGAATTGAACAATTCCAATGTTAAGTTTTTACCTCAATGTTAAATTAATGTAAATAAAACTTGCCCCTAATGTTAATTGGGGGTAAATTTACATTCGCTATTTTTCAAGCTACAAGATGAAAAATCCAGAAAGCATATTTTTTACCTTCAGAGATGCCAGCCGGCGATAGTGTTTTAGAAGCATAGCCGTTTAGCACCTCTTACAAAAGGAGACGGTTATGAAAGGATTGATTTGGGCGTTGCTTTTCTCCACTCAATTGTTATACTCACAAAATAATGTTGCTATATTCCATGCAAACCACAAAGCGGTGTCTGTTACTGCAACGGGTGGCAAGGCCGTGTCAATCGCTCCGTTTGATCTGATCAACGGGATGATTCTGGTAAAAGCCAGTGTTAATGGAACGATTGGAAATTTCATTCTGGATACCGGCTCACCGGGTATTGTCATCAATTCTTCTGCTCCGGAAGTTAGTGCAGAATATACGGCTGCGGGAGTAGGTGGTGCTTTGGCCGTTGGGGAAATCACCATCAATCATTTCAAATGGGGGATCATTGAAAAAGAGGAATTGCGTGGCTTTACTATTGATATCAGCCATTTGGAAAAAAACACCGGCCGGAAACTGGCGGGGCTGATCGGATACGAAATACTACAGCACTACGAAGTGTTTTTTGATTATCCCAACGAAATTGTGAAAATATACGATGCAGAGCACGGCAGCGAATTCAGAGGAGCGGCTCCTGCGACAGTTGTTCCTTTTCAGATAAATGGTCATTTGCCGGTGATTGAGGTACAGGTGGGAAACAAGACAGCCTTTCTGGGGCTCGACAGTGGTGCAGAAGTCAATCTTTTACATGAATCATTTTACAAACAATTGGATAAGTCTTATCTCGGAAAAAAGAGTAAGGAAAAAGTGGTCGGTCTGGATCAGGGAGAGTTGGATGTAGTTGCTGCAGAATTAAATACTTCTGCCATAAAAGGACATCAATTGCCGGCCATGAGGTTCTTATTTTTAGATCTCAACGGATTGAGCGGGCGTTTCGAGAGCAAACTCGATGGCTTGCTGGGCTTCTCCTTTTTCCAGCAACATGCTGTTTCCATCAATTACAAGGAGCAAAAAGTTTACATCTGGAATTGAGAAATAGTAGAACAAGGTATTAAGTTCTATTTTATCAAATATCTGAAAATCAATGTTTTAAAAATAATAATCACGTAAACAGAAATGTACAAATGCCTTCATTTGTACATTTTTTTTTGGACTACATAGTACAGTTTTGCATGGTAAAGGTCTGGAAAGGTAATTTATCCAAAAACAAATTTGCTTGATTATGAAATCTACTACCGCTATTGAATTGCTCCGCAACTATCCCCTTTTCGAAGGTCTGAACGATGATTATTTTAAAAACCTTGAGGCTGTGATCAATATTCAGAAAGCCTCGAAATTCAGTCCCTTGTATGAAATGGGTGATCCCTCCGGAGAGATCTTTTTTCTGTTAAATGGTACCGTCAAGACTTGTACACTCTCCGGAGACGGAAGAGAAGTTATCAAGACAATTTTGCATCCGGTCGCTATGTTTGGTGAATTGGGGCTGGTCGGGGAAAGGCATCGGCACGAATCGGCTGTAGCCCTGAACAAGGACGTGGTGTTCTGTACCATTTCGGTGAATGCCTTTCAGGGGTTGATGCGAACGAATTACAGCCTTTGCCTGAAAATTTTACATATAGTGGGTAAGAGGCTGCTCGGTGTAGAAGCAAAGCTGGAATCGTTAATCTTCAAAGATGCCAGAGAGCGTATTATAGATTTTATAAAAGAATCGGCGGTCAAAAGGGGACGAAGGGTCGGTTACGAAACACTCTTCAAGCATTGTCTGACCCAACAAGACATCGCCAACCTAACCGGTACTTCCCGGCAAACGGTGACCTCCGTTTTGAATGATCTGCGAAAGGATAACCTTATCTATTTTAACCGGAATACCATCCTGATTCGGGATATGGGGAAACTTAGCTAAGACTTACAGGGAACGTGCGGAGTTGATAGCAGGCTAGTTAGGAGGTGGCCTGCTATCGACTCAAGCCTCCTGCTTTTCCCGATAACGTTCGACCGAATATTTTTTTCCTTCGAGCCCTAAAACGGTAGATGGGAAAACAGCTATTGCTTC
>JBFIJS010000363.1:0-5077 GCA_041600595.1 Saprospiraceae bacterium
GCCAATTCTACCACATAGACGCCGGTTTGGGTAAACACCTCATTACCAACGGTATAACTACCGCCCTCACAGATAGTAGCCTCCACGGAAACGATAGGTTCGGGGATCATATCTACGTTGTAATTGACGATGCTGTCGCAGCCCTGATAAGAAGAATAAATGACCGGAAATATGCCGGCCGTACAAAACGCATCGCCACTCGGGGCAATAAAACAGTCCCCCATGCAGATCGTCTCGAAAACTTCTGTCGCAGGAATCGGAGCCACCTCGACCGTCGTGCACAAGGAGACCGGCGGATGACAGACGTTGGATGCTTCTACACAAACCTGCACCGATCCGGCATTGGGGAAAAGGATATTCACATTATCGCCAATACCAGCCGGCGCACCGCCCACCGTCCAGTTTACGCTGGAAGCACCATTGACGGGATCGATGGAAAACGGCAGCGTCCCACCCGGGCAGGTCATGGTTGGACCGTAGATAGCCGGGATCGGGGACAAAGGCGGTACATTGGTGGAACCACCTACCACACTGACCGAAAAATCGCAGGCGTTGCCGCCATTGCTATCCATCACAAGCCAGTAATACTGGCCAATTACGAGGGGGGAGGTCGTGGTCAACACGACAGAAGTATTATTCAAAATAGCGGTTTCACAGTTGGAGATCAGGTTGAAATTCTGGCAATTAACACCTTCGTAAATACCTGCCTCAAGTCCATTACCCCCTCCGTTGTTGCAATTGGACACCGCAATTTCCAGTGAAATGCTGGTAGAACCGGCCACAAACCCGATCCATTCCATGTGGTGAATCACAAAGGTGCAGTACCCGGGAGGTGCCTGTCCTCCCTGGTTGCCTTCATTATTTCCCGAAAAACCGTCGATATCACAAATGACACAAGCGCCGAAGCAATTGGGTGCCATTTGGGCCCCCGGCCCGCAAATAGAAGGCTGAGCTAAAAGTCCGGCGGACAGTAAAAGGGAGAGTAAAAGAAGGAGTAGCTGGTATTTCATAAAGTGTTTGTTGTGTTTATCTGCTAAAGGTAAAAAAAGAATAAACAGCGTCAGAAAAGTCGAACCCAAAATATTCTGCGGGTCAAATTGCTGTTAGTTTTGGCCTTTTTCTCCATCCTTTTTTAGCGGTGTTTTGCCTTCGCCTGTTTCCAAGGAGGGAAAATGGAAAGCCTGACCACGTTCTGAATACTTTGTAAAATGCAGCGCAACCAGGTTGGGAACGGGGCCTTGCCATTCCCAGTAAATTTTTCATTTTCTTTGCCTCTCTTTTACCAATTCAATTTCTATGGCACCTAAAAAATGGTACGAGTACATCCCCCACCCGGTCATCATGCTTTTTGGCATCATCATTCTGACAGGGATATTGAGTCATGTGCTGCCCGCCGGCACGTACGAGCGGGAGTTGGTTGACGGGCGGCAAAGGGTCATTCCAGGGTCGTACCGGGAAATAGCCGCTACTCCGGTGGGCTTTTTTGGCATTTTCAAAGCTTTACCACTGGGTTTTAAATCAGCCGCGGAGATCATATTTGTGGTACTCGCCGGCGGTATCATGTTTGGCATGCTGGAGCAATCGAAGATGGTCGAGAACACCATTGGGACATTGGTCAGAAAAATCGGCCCGGCCCGGCGGTTGCTGATGGTCGTGGCCATGACTTATGCCTTCGGGATGCTCGGGGTGGTTATTGGTTACGAGCACAACATAGCCATGGTACCCATTGCTGCCGTGATGGCCCTGGCGTTGGGAGGAGACCTGGTTTTGGCGGCCGGCATTTCCGTCGGGGCGATCACCGTAGGTTTTGGTCTTTCGCCTATCAACCCCTACACCGTAGGTATTGGTCATAAAATTGGTGAAATGCCCCTTTTCTCCGGTGCGATGATCCGCAGCGGACTTTGTTTTGCCGGACTGACCCTGATGGCCTGGTACAATGTGAGGTACTTTAAAAAGATTTTACAACACCCGGAAAAAAGCCTCGCTCTTGGGCTGAACACCGACGGATTTGCTCTTTCCCGCCCGATCGACGCCTACCGGATCACTCCCAACAACTGGCTGGTCATGGCCATTTTCACCACGGGAATCAGCGTGATGTTGTTTGGTATTTTTAAATACAGCTGGTACATGAACGAAATATCAGCCATGTTTATCATCATTGCCATTTTGACTGGCGTAGCCGCCAGAATGAGTGCCCACACGATCAGTGAAACCGCCCTGCAGTACGTGGGAATCGTGGCCCCAGGCGCTTTCATGGTGGGGTATGCGACGACCATCAAAGTCATCATGGAAATGGGAAACATCAACGATACCATTGCCTTTCAGCTTTCCGGGTTGCTTTCCACGTTGCCGACCTATGCCGCTGCGGTGTGCATGTCGATGGCCCAGTCCGTCATCAACTTTTTCATCCCTTCCGGCAGTGGCCAGGCATTGGCGACCTTGCCGATCATGATCCCGCTCGGCGAACTGCTCGGCCTGACCCGCCAAACGGCTATCCTCGCTTTCCAGATCGGGGACGGTGTCACCAATCTTTTCAACCCGGCCCTGGGCGGGCTGATTGCGATGCTGAGCATGTGTAAAGTACCGTTCGACCGCTGGCTGCGGTTTATTTTTCCGCTGGTGCTGATGATTCTGGCGGTGGCGTGGTTGGTGTTGTTGTTTACCGTTTATATCAAATGGGGGCCAGCTTAGTGGTTGTGGGTAGTAGGTTATCTAATTCCGCTTTTTACAGATTCATGGTTAACCCTTGTTGCGGATAATATTCTGTAGAAACTATATCTATATAATTGTTTGCAATAACATTCTTTCTGCCACATATTTCGTCCGAAATGTGCCGTTCGCATGAAGAGGTTTTCTGCAATTCGATTTATACTGTTCCATGTCAGGATTGATCCAAATTAATTTTAATGGTTGAGAGACCTCAACCAAAACTCAACAACACACAAGACCTCATGTAATAGCGTATCACTAACTCATGTTACGCAAGAAATGCGGAGCAGCATAGACCTCGCCTTTTGAAACGTCCCAATGGCCGAGCAGAATGATGCAAAAGGCTTGAGCAATTCTCCGGCCTGCATTTTAGGGTAATTTTTTTGCCCGTTGCGTAACATGAGTCACTAATTTACGGAGAAAAACCATCACATCGTCGGGTAGCTGTTGGCTATTTATTGTTGACCTTCGTCGGTTTCGGTAAGCTCCTCCTCGGCAGGATTATAATTTTTTGTATTGTCTTCAATCGTTTTCTTGAGATTTGCAAGGTTTGTTTTTTCCTGTTCTTTGATAGAATTTCCAATAAAAGCAATTATTGATTTTGAAATAGCACCATTTCCCACAGTGGTAGTGCTGGAACTAATTTTTGTTTTCCCATCGATGGCTGTCATGATCATTTTATAGTCCATATCCATAAAGTCGGACGCAAACGACATGGATATGGATTCTTCCGGAACGATGTCCGTAATTGTTTCTCGAACACTCATCTGTTGTCCATCTGTATCAAAGTATACATCTGACACTGCACCTACGGTACCAGGGGTACCACTTACATGTTCAACTTTTTGAAACCCCGGTAACCACTCTGGCATTTTACCCTCATCCTGCGCCACAGCCCAAGATTCAGCTAATGGCTTATCGACCATTATTTCACATTCATAAGACAATGTTGGCTTAATTAGCCCCATCAATAAAAACCCAACAACCAGTACTGCAATGATTCCAAGGATGTATTTTACATATTTCATAATTCTGATGTTTGAATATTTTAGTTAGGGAAAATACCTTAATGACAAATTTAACAATATCCTGCAACATCCCATCGAATCCATTTGGTTTTAGCTTTTTGAGTGGTTATTTCAACTTTTACCAGGGTTTCTATTTTCTTTGAACAAATTCAGTCGCTTCTGTTTTGGGGAGGTGACAAAATGTAAAGAGGTGGCTTGGTTGGGTTCATTCTCACAAAAATGACAAACCAATTCTTACCAATTTCGCTATTTTCGGCCCACTTTCGCCTGCAACACTCATTTATGAAAAATATCCATTCAGCCAAAGACATCCTCTCCGATCTCGTCTCCTACCCCGTTCACAGCGGTGCGAGCAACCTCCCCATCATCGACTACATCGGGCAATTCCTGACTGCTCACGGAGTTGAGTACCAACTACTCTACGATGAAACGCAGGAAAATGCCAATCTCCACTGCCGGATCGGTCCGCCCGCAGACGGCGGCGTCATTCTCTCCGGCCATACGGATGTGGTACCGGTGGAAGGACAGGACTGGCATACCGACCCTTTTCAATTGATCGAAAAGGACGGAAAGCTGTTTGCCCGCGGTGCTTGCGATATGAAGGGATTTCTGGCCTGTTGTCTGGCCTGCGTGCCCGATATGCTACAGGCCAACCTGCAACGACCCATCTATTTTGCCTTTTCTTTTGATGAGGAAATAGGCTGTCAGCAGGGACAGGTACTTGCCGACGCCATTCGTCATTTTTACCAGGAGAAACCACAGTTTGCCATTATTGGTGAGCCGTCACTGATGCAGCCGATCGTGGGACAGAAAGGCATTATTTATTGTGAAACGACGGTACATGGCTCGGCGGGGCACAGCAGTGGCATCCGCAAGGAAGTGAGCGCCGTCCATGAGGCCGCCCGCCTGATGATGTGGCTCGAAAACAAAATGGACGCCATGATAGAGCGGGGGCTGACCGACAGCCGGTTCGATCCCGACCATACTTCCATCCACATCGGCATCATTGAAGGTGGCATCGCCATAAATGTAGTGGCCGACCGTTGTACTTTCAAATGGGATATCCGTAACATTCCGAAGGTCAGCATCCGAGATGTCATTGCCGATTTTGCTGCGCATTGCCGCGACCAGGAAGCTGTTTTGCAAAAAAGATTTCCCGGCGCAAAAATCGTGACCCGGGAGTTGCACCCCGTCGTGGTACCGCTGGACACGCCCGAACACCTGCCGGTAGTCGATCTGGTCAAAAGGCTGACCGGCAACACCACCCTGCAAACCGTTTCCTACGCTGCTGAGGCGGGTCAGTTTTCCCAGGCTGGTTTCGAGTCGATCATCTGCGGTCC
>JBFIJS010000364.1:0-5059 GCA_041600595.1 Saprospiraceae bacterium
CGTCCGGGTATTTTTCTAAAAACTGCTCGTACACCACTTTGGCCTCATCGTATTTTTTCAGTTTATCATCCAGTGTGTAGGCTTTCATAAAAAGCGCCGTAGAAGCTTTGGCATGGTCAGGGTGATCCGTCAGAATCTTTTCGTAGCAGGATAAAGATTTGTCGGGTTGATTGATCAGGGAAGCCATTTCCCCGGCCCGCAGTAAATAGCTTACCGACTGATCTTTATCGTTTTGAGGGTTACTGACATATTCTTCGTATTTTGCCAGCAAGACAGCAATCTTGTCTTTAGACGAGCCGGGGTTAGCGCCGATTTCCGTTTCCAAAGCAGTGATCTCAGCCTTTAGATCCACTTGGTTGTCGCTGCTGCAACTGGCAAGAAACAGAGGTAATAACATAAAAAAGTACCGCATTTTCATTTTTTCAGGTTTTGTTCAAGCTCCCGTTTTACAGCTTGCAAAACGAGTTGATGATTGTTTCGGGCGGCTAATATAAATCATTTGCTTTCACCCCAAAATTAACTTGATTTGCAAAAAACTTAAACCGTCTAAAATTGCACTATGTTTTTGTCCATTCATACTGAAAATCCGGAACCACGCAAGATCCAGCAAGTTGCCAACATTCTGGAAGCGGGCGGCGTCATTATTTACCCGACAGATACCGTTTACGGACTGGGTTGTGACATCGCCAACAAACAGGCTGTCGAAAAAATCTGCCGCATACGGCAGCTTGATCCCGCCAAAGCCATGCTGACCTTTATCTGCAAAGACCTCAGTCAGATCGCAGAATATGCCTGGCAGATCGATGACCAGACTTTTAAGCTTTTGAAGAATAATCTGCCGGGGCCTTTTACTTTTATTCTGAAATCCAGCAATGCCGTGCCCAAACTTTTGAAAAACAAGAAAAGAACGATCGGGGTCCGTATTCCCAACAATAAAATCGTGGAAGATTTGGTGGCCACCCTGAATCGTCCTTTGCTTTCCATTTCTTTGAAACTAAACAAGGAGGACGATTACCTGACCGACCCGGAAGAGATCTACCACCGGTTTGGAAAACTGGTGGAATTAGTCATTGACGGTGGAGAAGGTGGAGACCTTCCCTCTACCTTGGTTGACTGCACCGATAGTCCTTTTCAGGTTATCAGGGAAGGGGCTGGCGAGTTGGTGTTATAGGTGTAAATTGGTTTTCTCACCCAAGTTGTCTTGAATGTATTTCATGAGAGCACTATCATCCACCTTGGATGATCCTCTACTACATTAGCCACGCGGTGTTTTCCAAAAAAAGGTGAAGCGATCACTGCTAAAATCCGGTTTCCGGGAAAAATAAACTCCCTCGCACAACCATTTCTCCCAACATCTTCATCTTTGTCAAAACTTTGTTGTTTATCACCTCTCAGCTGAATCGGATGACTTTTTTAGAGACAAAACGCATCATCAAACCTATCTGCTTTTCCATCACCTCTGACAAAAAAGCACCTGTGTCAACCACACGTTCCGCATTTGGGCTATCAGGCTTATTCTGTTTATTGTTGTTGTTTGCCTGCAGCCCGGAGCGACCTGTCCGGGAAGTGACCTTTACCGAAAGCGACAAGCAGATTTGGGTGTATAAACACCAGGCACGAAAGGGTCCTGAGTACACGGTATTTTCTACAGAAAAACCCATCAACAAAGGAAAATTACCAGCCAATTTTTTGGCGATCCGCCATCGCAAAAAAGAGCACTGGACCTGCCTGCTGAAGTGGGAAGGCGATGTGCTTTGGTTTTACACCCCCTCTTCCCGATCGTTTGCTTCGCACAACTCCGATAACGGCAAAACCCAGTGGACCATCATTGAGGAAGAAGATTACAATTATTTTTACCGGGAAGATCGGGAAAGCGGCTTCATCCGGTTTTCAAGCCATTGTGGAGAAGCTGGTAGCTATTGCCTCGACGCAGAGGAAATGGTCATACAATAAAAAAGCAGGCAGGGCGAACCCCACCTGCTCAAAAGACATCATAAAAAATTTCTTGCTGCACTCACAATCGCATATGGATGCGGGTGCTTATCAGTTGATCAGTAGCATCATCTTCGTGGCGGTGTAACCGGGTGTGTCCAAACGGTAGTAGAACAGCCCCGCTTCGGGCAGGGAACTCCGGTCCAGCACCACTTCATGATACCCTTTTTGGTAGTCACCTTCGATACTTTTCACCACCCGGCCGGAAACATCCGTCACCGTCAGCCATGCACGGGCCGACTCTGCCAGTCTGAAACCGATGGTAGTGGTTTTGCTGAATGGGTTGGGCACGTTTTGCAACAACTCAAAGCCACCTTCCAGACTTTCCACAATGGCCAGCTGCACGTCCAATATTTCCCCGCTTTCCTGATAAGCTTCGGCTGACGTATAGCGATCCGCCAAACGCAAAGCCTGGTTCAGTTGTCCGGCCTGAAGAGCCCGAAATTCCAGCCAAACCAGTGGTTCGTCCTTGATCCAGATACTTTGGTATTCATTCCAGCTAACCGTTAAAATACCTTCCTGCAGAAAGCGCAGTCCAAAATGACCGGCATCGGTCACACAGGGACGGGTCGCCACAAAAGCCAGCAACGACGGGTCAAACTGCAGAGAGAACTGAAACCCGGTCGCTGAAAAGTCTTCTGCCCGTAATGCTACCTGTACCAGCTCGCCTGCGGCAAATGATTGGTTCTTCACTTGCATAACCAGTGAATTGCCACCCGAACGTTCTTCATTGGCTGACATGGCGTTGGCCTGTGCACTGCCATTCACATCCCCGATTTTGATGGCTACAAAATCAGCATCCAGCACATCACTGTTGATGTTGTTGATGTTAATGATTTCCGGGAAAGGAGATGCCCAGGGGTTTGCCGGATGAACGAAGACAAAATCTTTTGGCACAAATCGCCAGGAAGTATTATTGGAAAACTGGTCGTTCACGTACAGGATCAGTTTTCTTATTTCAACCATATCAAATGTCGTGACGGACCCAGACCGGTTTGCATCGGCTGCGATCAGCTTGTAGGGGGAGTCCAGAAGTTGTATGCCCAACACATGTTTGCTGATGATCACAAGATCATATGTGGTCACACCATTGAGCGGGTGGTCATCTTTATAGGGCGCCACCGTCAGGTCATGGCCCGCCGTCAGGTTATTAAACTGAAAACTTCCTGCGGGATCAGTTATCCAACTGCCGGTCTGCGGTCCGCTGAGGTTGACCTGCACATTTTCCACCGGCTCTCCATGCTCAGTATCAATAAATCCATTGACCTGCACCACAAGGGTGTCATCATTACAAGTATTGGTATCCGCCTGTACGGTAATGAAAGTTTTGCAAAAATCCTGATTACCCTGCGCATCGGTCACCCAGATCTCCACGGAATCACCCGGGACATCAAAACAGAAAAAGCTGGTGTCGGTAAAGGTCGTATCCGAAGAAAACGAGAATGTTACGCCGGAGCAATCATCAAAACTGCCGTCATCGAGCTGAGAGGCACTGACATTGACCATTGGCGGCAGGGAATTCGTCACGACGGCAATGAAGCCATCTTTACAAAAAACAGTCGGTTTTTTGTTATCGACGAGCTCAACGGTCGTGCTGCAGGTTGTCTGGTTGTTACAATTATCCGTGGCCGTATAGGTCACATTGTATATGCCCGGTGGCACATTATTGTACGGACCAAAGCCAAAACCATTGGGAATATTTGTAGTAACCGAAACCGAAATAGACGGGCTACAGTCCATGATGGTACCGCTTAAAGTCGGTAATAAAATGGTTCCTGTACAGGAGGCCGTCGTTACATCGGCATCCGGAATAGTACAGCCGCTGGTAAATACCGGATCGGTAATATCTTCCACTTTCATGACTTGCTGGTAAATAATGTATCCGTCCCAGGGGTCGGAGTCCGGGTCAGTATCCGGTCCGAACTGTTGGTTTGCCATGGTTCTGTCAGGCTTGCTGTTCAGGTTCCAGCTATCCCGGAACGTGCGGGTATCACAATCGCCGTCACCATCCAGATCGCAGGCCGGAAAGCTCAGGCCCAGTCCTGCTTCCGGCGTTTCCACCACTTCCTGGTCAACATCGGCTCCAACGACACACCAATTGATGACGGCCCAGGTGCGAACAATTTTGAAACAGGCATCGGGCACGACGACAAGTGTATCGTCGCTGAACGAAATGGCAATCATTTCGCAGGTTTCGTTAAAAATCTCTGGTTCTCCAAAATCGGGCAGCACGCTGCCACAAGTCGCCTGAATATCCGCAGGAAAAGAGACGACCCAATCGGAGACATGATCGACCCGGATTTGCTGCACGCATTGTTGTGAGACCTGACCATCCGGATCAGTTGCCGTCCAGGTGCGCCGCAGGGTACCTTCCAGACATTGAGTCAGGTTGGTTTCAAATGTTTTTGTCAAACTGAAACTACAGTTATCGTAAAATTGCGGAGCGCCAAAATCGGAATCCAGCAATTCATTTTGTGCGGTCGGGTTCCCGTTCAGGGCCGCCAGTTGGGTTTCGTAATCAGCGGCATAGGTATCGCAATCAATCGACTGATTGAGCGGACAACTGACCAATTGGGGGCCAATTTTATCGTTGACATTGACCACAACCATGCAGTCGTTTGTGTTTCCGTTGCAGTCAAAAACCCGCATGACAACCATTTGTGGGCCTGCCCCGACATCGTTGCAGCAAAAAATAACGGAAGGGCCGAATATGGTATCGTCCTGACCATCGTTGCAGGGATCTTCCATCCGGCGCACCTCAAAACGGTCGATGCAGCAATTGTCAGTGCTTCCGTCATCAAATGTCGTGGCAAATACTTCTGCCCGTCCGCTGGTGGTCAGGCTCACATCTGTAATTTTATCACAAACGGCCGCAGGCGTCTGATTATCGACAACGGAAATGGTGATAAACGTAGACCCCACATTGCCGCAGGCGTCCGTGATCCGGTATTCAACCTGATGCATACCCATAGGTAATCCGGGAGCAGGAATAAACCCGCCCATACTGCCATCACTCGCCAAATAGTCGGCCGCACCGACCGGTGTGATGATCTGAATGGAAAACGGA
>JBFIJS010000365.1:0-5040 GCA_041600595.1 Saprospiraceae bacterium
CGGTTATTTTTGGTAGCTATTGTTCTGGATAGATTTGTGCTGGGCGTCGAACCATTTAATGTTCCTTTCGAATTAACGGTTGCCGTCACCATTATTTTAATATGGGTTTACACATTTAAAGGTGGCATTAAAACCATCATCTGGACGGACACCCTGCAGACCATGATGTTTATTTCGGCAATGGTCGCAACCATTCTTTTTATTGGCTCTGCCATGAATAAAAACCTCGGCGAATTAATTACCGCCGTCGGCGAAAGCGGTTACTCCCGGATGTTTTATTTCGAGGGAGGGTGGGGTGATCCCAATAATTTTTTCAAACAATTTTTTGCGGGGGCTTTAATTACCATTGTGATGACCGGACTGGATCAGGACATGATGCAAAAAAACCTGTCGTGCCCCAATATTCGGGACGCTCAGAAAAACATGTTTACCATGTCCGCTATTTTGTTTTTTGTAAACTTGATCGTGCTTTTTCTTGGCGCTCTGCTGTATATTTATGCTGCCCAATTAAATATAGAACTACCGGCCCGCTCCGATTATATGTATCCTATTATCGCATTAAATTATTTACCGCCGGCCGTTGGAATAGTGTTTATGCTCGGGCTTATTGCCGCTGCTTATTCGAGTGCCGACTCAGCCCTGACCGCACTTACTACCTCATTTTGTGTTGATTTTTTAAATTTTGAAAATAACGAAAAAACAGAAGGCGAAAAAAAGCAAACCCGGTTAATGGTGCATGTCGGCTTTTCGGTTTTATTGGCCATTACCATTATTATTTTTAACTCTTTAAATAACGATGCAGTTATCAATAATTTATTCAAAGCAGCCGGCTATACTTACGGCCCTTTATTGGGGTTATTTACATTTGGTATGCTGACAAAAAAGAAAATAAATGACAAGCTGGTCGTCCCTCTCTGTTTGATTGCACCCGTTTTAACCTGGTTGATTGTAGACTGGTCGAAATCATCGCTGGGGTTCGATTGGGGTTTTCTGAATTTGGCCTTGAACGGGATCTTGACAATAGCCGGTTTAATTTTAATTGCCAGAAAATAAAAAAATACCTGGGCTGAAAGTGACCCCGGTTACATCCAATGCCTGAACCTCTGGGCACACCTTAACCGTTTGCTTTCCCGTCGCTGATCAAGCGCCGGTTCTTTTTTCAATTTCCCTTTTCATTGCTCGTTGCGACGACCGCACAAATTTCCTTTGAAACGCTCTTGCCAGGGGATAGGCCAGTCTCGCCAGCCAAAAACGGGGTTTGGAAAAAGCATAGATCAAGTACCAGACCGTACCATCCGGGAGCCACTCTACCATGAACAACTCCTCCCCTTTTTCTACGTGCTGCCCCAGTGTTCCGTAAGCAAAACCAAACCGGCGAACGGGCGCCTTCTCATCCATCCGGTAAACGATCCGGCAGTTATTCAGCCAGTACACCCCCATTGCCCTGGCTACGATAGCGACGACCTGCCCCTTTTCGACCGGGGCATCGGCCGGTTCGATTCTGACCCAGTCTCCGGGAAACATCTGCCAGGCACGAATGGCTTCACAGGCGATCCGAAACACGTCCGGCCCCTCTCCCAACCGTATCCGGTGGAAGTCATTATCGTAGCCTTTTACGCTGGAAAGATGGGCAGACGCTCCTACCTCAGGGTAGGAAAATTGCCCCTGACCGGTCTTGTTCAGGAAAGTTTCTATTTGTGCAGCAGAAGGCGGTCGGAAAAGGATCATGTTGATTATTTTGAGCAAAACACTATCCCGCCGGGAGGGTTGTAGGATGCTGGTTTGTTTTTAAAAAAACGAAAAGCCAGCGACCAGAGCTTCCGGGAATTTAATTTTAAAATATTGCCGCTGCTGAGACTGCGCTCCTTCCTCCAATATTTCTACATTTGTAACCCCGCTGCAAATCGCAAAAAAGGCTGCGGGCTGTCAAATCAGGTGCTTCGTGATTTAAATTATTTGGTTCTTTGACAAATACAGTGGGATTGGTCAAAAACTAATTATTTCACACTTTATTTTACGAATACACCCTCTGAAATCTGGCTTGCCTTGTGGCATCCGATTATTTTCAAAGGATTCCGCCGGCATTTCCGGGTAGTGCAAAATAAGGAACTTCCCCTGACCCGCATTTTGTACAACAACCTGACTAACATCGTTCTAAACCATATACATGAAAGCCATTATACCTGTTGCCGGGGCAGGGACGCAGCTGCGCCCGCTGACCTATACCCAACCCAAACCATTGATCCCGGTGGCTGGCAAGCCGATCATCTCCTATATCCTCGACAACCTGCAGAAGGTCGGCGTCGAGGAGTTCATTTTTGTTATTGGCTACCTGGGGGAAAAGATCAAGGACTACATCGAAGACAAATACCCCGACCTGAAAAAGCAGTTCGTCACGCAGGAACAACGATTTGGCACCGGCCACGCCATTTATACTGCCAAAAAACTACTGAAAGGCTGCAACGATCTGTTTATTTATTTTGGGGATACACTGGTAGATATGGATTTTACCAAAATGATCAATTGTCCGACTTCCTGCTTTGCTACCAAAAAAGTGGATGCCCCCGGAGGCTTTGGCATCGTTGAATTTGACCTGGACGGCAACATCAAACGCGTCGTCGAAAAACCCAAAATACCCAAATCAAACATGGCCATCGTCGGCATCTACCGCATCCGGGAAGTGGACGAACTACTGAATGCACTGGAGCAAAACATCCACAACAACCTCAAATCGGAAGGGGAATTTTCACTCACCGACGCCCTCATGCGCATGATCGAAAAAGGCATTGCCTTTTCGGGCATCGAAGTGGAAAACTGGTACGATTGCGGCAAAAAGGAGACCCTGCTCGAAACCAATGCCATCCTCCTCAACCGGGAAGGATACGCCTCCTACGACCTCCCTGAATACGATAATTCCATCGTGATACACCCTGTCAGTATTGGTAAAAACTGTAAAATCATTAACTCGATCGTTGGCCCGCACGCTACCATTGGCAGCCACGTGAGTATCGATTCTTCGATTGTCCAGAATTCCATCATCGGCAATTACGCTTCCCTGAAGGAAGTGGCTTTGAAAAATTCGGTCATCGGTAACGACACCTCCATCAAAGGCTTCCGGCAAAGCCTGAACATTGGAGACAATACAGAGATTGATCTAAGTTAAATACCAGGTTGGAAATTTTATGGCGCCTACGCCAGGTCAGTTTGGGAAGACGGCGGCAAATTATTTGACCAAAGAAAGAATAAGTCGCAATGTTGACCTCACCAGATCAGCGGACAGCGTACCAAAACCGACTTATCCGATATTTACAGAACATTAAAAACGGTGAACCTCTTTTTTCAGACCACTACGAAAGAATAAAACCATGACCGAACTCCTCCAACACCTTTCCGAACCCTGGGCCATGCGGGCCCTGGCCGCCTCCTGTATGGTCGGGGTGATGTGCGGCGTGCTCGGCTGTTTCATCGTTTTGAGAAATATGGCACTGATCGGTGATGCCCTTTCCCATGCCATTCTCCCGGGCGTTGTGGTTGCCTATGTGTTGGGCATGGGCTCGACACTTGGCTTTTTTGGCGGAGCCACCATCGCCGGACTGCTGACGGCGATCATTATTACGTGGATACAACGCAATGTAAAAACGAAAAACGATGCCGCTATCGGTATTGTATTCACCGCCATGTTTTCCATCGGTGTGATCGGCATTTCCCGGATCAGCCGCATCCCTGGCAGCCACATCGATCTCAAGGATTTTTTATTTGGAAATGTGCTGGGCGTCGGCAATGAGGACCTGTACCTGACCCTGGCCATCACGGTGTATGTACTCATCAGTGTAGCGGTATTCTTTCGCTACCTCTTCATTACCACTTTTCAGCCAATCATTGCCGAAACCCAGGGAATTTCCCCGTCGACGATTCACTATTTTTTGATGTTATTGCTGTCGTTTGCCGTGGTAGCGTCTTTGCAAGTCGTGGGTGTAATATTGGTCGTCGCCATGCTTATCACACCTGCCTCCACAGCTCTATTACTATCGGACCGGCTGCAGAAGGTATTGGTACTGGCAGCGTTGTTTGGGTTCCTTTCGGCCCTGATGGGGCTGGTGGGGGCCATACTTTTCGAGATGCCGCCGGGGCCCGCCATGGCCATTGCCGCTACGATATTCTACAGCCTGGCTGCTTTTTTCTCTCCGAAAAAAGGACTTGTATTCCGTTTTTTCCAAAAAAGAAAACTACAGAGAAAAATTCAGCTGGAGGATGCCCTCAAACAATCCTTCCGCTTACAGCAAAAAGGGCAACTCACTCTGGACAATTTACTGCTGAACCTGGGCTTCAATAAAAACATCTTACAACAACAGCTCACTATTTTACGCAGCAAAGGGTGGATGGAAAAAAGCGGCCTGATGCTGACGGAGAAAGGAAAAGAAGAAGCCCAGCAACTCGTACGGGCTCACCGCCTCTGGGAAACTTACCTCGCCAACGAGGTGGGGCTCAATACGGAGCAAATCCACGAAGATGCCGAAAAATATGAGCACCTCCTCACCGATGAAATCCTCGACGAAGTGGACCGAACCCTGGGCTACCCAACCACTGATCCCCACGGATCGCCTATCCCGGCCCGCCGGGGCCTTCCAGCTTTTTCACTGGTTCAACTGGAGCAAATGCAGGAGGGGAAAATAGCCGCCAAACAAAGCAGCGAACAGGTCACTGCCCGCCTGTGGCAATTAGGGTTGTTACCCGAAACCTTGTTTTTGGTAAAAGAAAAAAGAGAAGGGTTTGTCGAGGTCGAACAATCTGGCAAATCGTTCAGGGTTCCGGTGGATTTAGCAAGGCGGGTGCACGTATTAAAATGACCGAACGGCCTCCTTTCCGGCATCACTCAACATCTGAGACTGCCAGGCGACACCATTACTTCCTCATGTTACGCAACGGGCAAAAAAATCACCCTAAAATGCGGGCCGGAGAATCGCTCAAGCCTTTTGCATCATTCTGCTCGGCCCTCCAAAGGTTTCTAAGGGGCGGCGTCGCCCCGATGCATCGGGGACG
>JBFIJS010000366.1:0-5021 GCA_041600595.1 Saprospiraceae bacterium
CTACATCGTGGCGGCGGAGGAACAGGGAGTACCACCGGAGCAACTGAGCGGTACGATCCAGAACGATATTCTGAAAGAATTCATGGTGCGGAATACCTACATCTATCCCCCCATGCCGAGTATGCGCATCGTCGGGGATATTTTCCGCTACACTTCGCAAAATATGCCCCGGTTCAATTCGATCAGCATCAGTGGCTACCACATGCACGAAGCGGGAGCGCCGGCCGATATCGAACTGGCCTACACCCTGGCCGATGGTTTGGAGTACCTGCGGACGGGTATCGGAGCCGGCCTGGATATCGATGATTTTGCCCCGCGTTTGTCTTTCTTTTGGGGCATCGGGATGAATCATTTTATGGAAATAGCCAAGCTGCGGGCGGGGCGGATGTTGTGGGCGAAAATCGTCAAACAATTTAATCCGAAAAGCAGCAAAAGTATGTCGCTGCGGACCCATTGCCAGACGAGTGGCTGGAGCCTTACCGAGCAGGACCCGTTCAACAACATCGCCCGGACCTGCATCGAAGCGATGTCGGCGGTATTTGGGGGCACCCAGTCCCTGCACACCAACTCCCTGGATGAGGCGATCGCCCTGCCAACCGATTTTTCCGCAAAGATTGCGCGTGATACGCAGTTGTTTTTACAAAAGGAAACGGGCATCACCAGGGTCGTCGACCCGTGGGCTGGCAGCTATTATGTGGAATACCTGACGGAACAACTGACCCGGCGGGCTTGGGAACTGATCGAGGAAGTGGAGGCGCTCGGGGGCATGGCCAAAGCCATCGAAGAGGGCCTGCCCAAGCTCCGTATTGAGGAGGCTGCAGCCCGCAAACAAGCCCGCATCGACAGCGGACAAGACCGGATCGTGGGGATGAATATTTTCCAAACGGACGATGAGCAGGAAATTGATATTTTGAAAGTAGATAACTCTGCCGTGCGGGAATCGCAGATTGCCCGTCTGGAAAAAATGAAAGCCGTGCGCAACAGTGCGGCGGTGCAGTCGGCGCTGGAAGATCTGTACCAGGTGGCTGCTTCGGGGCAGGGCAACTTACTCTCGGCTGCCGTGGCGGCTGCCCGCCACCGGGCTACCCTGGGTGAGATCAGCGATGCGATGGAACGCGCCTTCGGTCGTTACAAACCCACAACCCGCTCGGTGGCAGGCGTGTACAGCAACGAAATAAAGATGGATCCATCATTCAAAAAAGCGCGGGAAATGGCCGATGAGTTTGCCGACAATGAAGGCCGCCGGCCGCGGATCATGATTGCGAAACTTGGTCAGGACGGCCACGACCGCGGCGCCAAAATCATCGCTACCGGCTTTGCGGACCTTGGCTTCGACGTCGATATCGGCCCGCTTTTCCAGACACCCGCAGAGGCGGCCCGGCAGGCTGCGGAAAACGATGTGCATGTGCTCGGAATTAGTTCACTCGCTGCCGGACACCGTACGCTGGTGCCCGAAACGATTGAGGAACTGGGCAAGCTGGGCCGGGGGGATATCCTGGTGGTGGCCGGTGGTGTGATCCCGCAACAGGATTACGAATTTTTGTACGAACAGGGCGTGGCAGCTGTGTTTGGTCCCGGAACGAAAATTTCGGAGGCGGCCATGCAGGTGTTGCGAAAGTTGATGGAATAATTCATATTTCCGAAAAGAATATCGCTTCGGCAACACCGCTTTTCCGTGACTCTGAGATAAAAAATTGGGCGTTTGGCCGGGGCAGGTTCCTGTGGAAGCGGGACATCAGCCCTCGCAAATCATTCTCTAACAATACTGACAATGATACCGATCAGGCTTTTTTTCTGGGTTATTTTGGTCACTTTGGCCAGTTGTGGCCCTTCTCATTTTTATCTGGTTCGGCATGCCGAAAAAATGGATCAAAGCCAGGATCCTCCCTTGTCGCCGGCCGGGCAACGCAGGGCCGAGCAGCTGGCCGAAAAAATGTCATCAGCGAAGATTGATTTGTTGTACGCAACTGATTTTCAGCGAACCCGGCAAACCCTGCAGCCGCTGGCGGATAATTTAAATAAAGAAATCATTATTTACGATGCCAGGGACCCCTGGCTCTTTGTCCGGCATCTTAAAAAAATCAACCGGGTCAATTTGGTGGTGGCAGGTCATTCCAATACAATACCCGAAATGGTCTTGCTGCTTACCGGCGATACTGTTTTTATAGAGCATGAAGAATATGACCGGTTATTTTTAATAAAAAAAAGCCGGGGGTTTTTTAAAGATAATTACAGGTTAACTGATATGACTTACGGTAATTAATCAGGCTGTGTATTTACAAAATATATTTTTTAAAAATTAAATCTGAACCCGGTGTGGCCGGGTGTACTTGTCTTTTATATTTTTTAAATTAAAATCAAAATGACACCTTTAAAAACTAATTATTTTTATTCCTTTAGAATCCAATTATTTTTCACCATTCTGTACTTATTTCCGGCTTGTCTTTTAGCGGGCGACACCATTCCCGAAAATATGCTGGAGGAGGCATTAAGGATTGAATATAATCTGGTTATACCCAGGTATGACTCATTGGTGGATTATTCGTTGGTTCCTTATAAAAAAATACTGACGATGAGAAAAAAGGAAGTGCTCCAGGAATTTTTTTTCTTAGGTCAATCGGAAAGTAATGTCTTTTACCACGACCTGGAGGATGGATGGGTGTACCAGGAAGTTCGTGGTGCACCAGTGGATAGTGTATTTATTAAAAATAAATGGGAGAAGAAAGGAAGTGTTATTGAGGTGTCAAAAAATGCCATTAAAACCATCGCCGGAAAACCATGTAAGGCTTACCGGTGTGAGATTTCCGGTGATACATCGTTGTTTTATTCTACAACTGCCCTGGGCGTTGAATTTAATGATTTTGTCGGTATGGAGGGTATCTCCCTGGAGGGTGAGTTTATGGCTGAAAACAGGATTAGATTAAAATACCGCGCCATGAAAATAGATACGGTCTTCCTGCCTCCCAAAGATTTGTTCAATCGTGGCGCAGCGAAACTCCTGAATTTGCAAAAACCAAGCGATGCTCAAATGATAGCCAGACAAAAAAGTATAGATTACGCAAAAAGGCTAGAGCAAAAAATGCTGGGGTCCAAAGCTCCGTTTTTCAAAATTAAAACCTTGGCGGGTGAAAAAATAAACAGTAAAAAACTACAAGGAAAAATACTGGTATTAAATTTCTGGTTCACAACATGTCGGCCTTGTATAAAAGAAATACCGGCATTAAATAAAGTTCGGGAGTTATACGATGGTGATGAAGAGGTCGTTTTTATATCACTGTGCAAAGACGGCTGGCGAGAGATACAGTCGATCCTGTACCAAATCTCCTTTGATTACGAAATATGCCCGGATGCCCGATATGTTGCCGAACGTTTTCGTTTGCTGGGATATCCATTAAATGTCGTGATCAACCGGGAGGGGCGAATCATAAAATATACAGATGGTTACCGTATGGACATTGGCAGGCAGTTGGTCGATGCCATTGAACTGGCAAAAACTCAGTAAATTAATTTGCTGTTTCCAAAAAATTATAAAAGGATAATTTTTGTAGTCAAAAGGAACCGAACGCCGTTTGGCGGGAATATGGGGAACACCATCGATGATTAAATTTCTCCGGATGGTTTGGTATTTTTTGATTCCATTAAGGGCAAGATTGAGGCGACGACCTGCTCTATATTGACCAGTTTTAATGCAGGATCATAAAATAAATAAAAGACTGGCTTGCCCCATTTAATATTGGACTTTTTATTGTGAAAAATAACACCGGCCCGCATATGGTTGAACGTTTGAGGCTTAACCTGAATGCCGCAAATACAATCGTTATTTTGCAGGATTAATAAATCGACCCGCAATTCTTCATCGACAAAACCTTCGGCATACCGGACGTCGAGTGCTACGGTTTTTACTATTTCCTCCAATGCTTTCCTGGCTGTTTTTTCCAGTTGATTCCCTTTTAAAGATTGGGTCACAAACAGGTCGTATTCCCACTGGATGCACGTTTGTAAGCTGTATTTGGGAAACCCCCATTCTTTTATCTGTGCGTCATACAGTCGTTTTCCAAAATCCTCCACGGTACCGGTACTTTTGATCCCGCAAGGGCAGTCATGTTCAAAATGATAGCGGATTAATTGGTACAACTCTTCTTTGCTGTGTGGCTGGTGTGCCCGGATCAATTTCATGACGGGTACAGAATTGGCAGGTGCGGAAATGGCGTATTTGCCATTTACCAGATTTAATTCTCCTCCGGTATAGGCCATTTTTTCTCGGAATTTTATTGCGTCTTTAAATCAGTTGTGCAGGCTACTATAGCGGAACGAAAGATAGGGTTTGTATTTTAAATAATGTACATTTGTTTTGTGTATATGACTTTTTGTGCCACTAAAAATAGTAACCGGTAGTGGTTGTTTTCAAGGTCAGATGATGGCGTTTTTACCTCTTTAAATCCCTTTGGGCCGAGCAGTCTTATTCCTCAAAGCGAAATGAATCCTCCAGCCCACTTGAACGAAAGAAAAATTAAAGAAAATGTAGATTACACAGAACTAAAATATAACAACATGGCAAAAGCATTCTCTGTCGCAAGCTGGAACGTGGAGCATTTTGGAGCCCTCAACCCAAAAACAAAAAGACCAGTCAAACCGATCGAACCGATCATTGAGTTTTTGGCGGAACAACAAGCCGACGTCGTAGCCATTTACGAAGTGCGGAGCGAATACGTATTTCGCCCAATAGTGGAGGCGCTGCCGGATTACCAGTTTCACATCACCGAAGGGCCGCAGATGCAGGAAATACTGATTGGCATCAAAAAGAAACACACCGCTTTTATTACACAAAAACTGGAGTTTCAATCGGGGCAATCTTTTCTACGGCCCGGCGTACTGGCCACGCTGACGATCGATGGCGTTTATTATATTTTATTGTTTTTGCACCTGAAAAGCTTTGCCAATCCTAAGGGATTTGGTTTGCGGGACGATATGATGTACCGGGCCTTAAAGTTCCGTTCGACCCTGAATAAAATCTCCGGCGA
>JBFIJS010000367.1:0-5018 GCA_041600595.1 Saprospiraceae bacterium
ACCATGATGACGATCATTCTTTTTCCCTCCATCTTAGGCGGGTTCTCCGGAGCCCCGTATTCTTCCAATTCTTCCACAAATCTTCGCAGAAGATCTCTACCTCTGTCTTTGAATACAATGGAACGCCCATAAAAATGAACATAGGCTTTCACCTTATTGCCTTCTTCCAGGAAGCCTTTGGCGTGGCGGGTTTTGAATTCAAAATCGTGGTCGTCAGTATTAGGACCAAACCGGATTTCCTTCAAAACAGTTTTGACAGCTTTAGCCTTGAGTTCTTTTTCTTTTCGTTTCTTTTCGTAAAGAAATTTTTTGTAATCAGTGAGTTTACAAACAGGAGGCTTAGCATTAGGGGATATTTCAACCAAATCCAAATTGACTTTATCTGTCCACGAAACCACTTTCCGGGTTGGAAAGACGGTTCCAGATTCAATTTTTTCGCCAATTTTTTCGCTAATTTCTTCGAGGTTGTCACCGACTAATCGGATTTCAGGCACTCTGATTTGTTCGTTGATACGGAAGAAAGGGCCTGTCTCTCTTCGGCTGTTGTTACGACGGAATCTACCTTTTCCCAAATGATGATAAAATTTTAGTTAATAATATTGATTATTGCCAAAAACAAAACTGATTTTCCTAATGGCAACAAAACATTCAAATATCTAAATAATTTAGTAACAATCTTACTATAACCGGATTAAAAAGGTTCAGTTAGACTGGAATTCACAAAAAAAACGGTCAATGCTTGTTTGTTGTTCAAAAGCATTGACCGTAAACGTGTGTTTTTATAGTTTTTTAATAAAAATACTATGCGTCCGTTTTGATGGCTTTGGCTATTTTTATCACCAATCCATCTTTTGTCTTGTTCATGGCCGCTTGCAAATGAGTACCTTCTGCTGGATTTTCGTTGAGCAGAAACTCGGCAAGCGGATCTTCAATGTATTTCTGTATCGCCCGGTTAAGTGGGCGGGCGCCGAACTGAGGATCAAATCCTTTTTCCGCCACGAAGTCCTTAGCTTCTTCTGTCAACTCCAGTTTGTAACCCAGGTTTTCCAGTCGTTTGAAAACATCTTTCAAAGTAATATCGATTATTTTGAAGATTTCTTCTCTTTCCAGACTATTGAAGATGACAACATCATCGATCCTGTTCAGAAATTCAGGGGCAAAGGTTTTTTTCAGCGCATCCCGAATGACTCCCTTCGCACTCTCCTCCGCCTGATCTTTACGAGCTTTGGTTGCAAAACCAACACCCTGTCCAAAATCTTTCAAATGCCGGGCACCGATATTTGAAGTCATGATGATGAGGGTGTTTTTGAAATCAACTTTTCGCCCGAGGCTGTCAGTCAACTGGCCATCATCCAGCACCTGAAGCAATATGTTGTAAACGTCCGGATGTGCTTTTTCAATCTCATCCAGCAGCACTACAGAATATGGCTTTCTCCGTACCCTTTCCGTCAACTGGCCGCCCTCTTCATAACCAACGTAGCCCGGAGGTGCACCGATCAGGCGGCTGATGGAAAATTTTTCCATGTATTCACTCATATCAATCCGAATCAACGAATCCTCTGAGTCAAACATATAGCGTGCCAGCGATTTAGCCAGTTCCGTTTTACCAACCCCGGTAGGACCGAGGAAAATAAAGGAGCCGATCGGGCGATTTGGATCTTTCAACCCAACCCTGTTCCTTTGGATCGCCTTTACTATTTTAATGACAGCTTCGTCCTGCCCGATGATCATTTTCTTGATATCGTCGGCCATGTGAACGAGCTTTTTACTCTCACTTTGCGCTACCCGTTTTACCGGAATACCAGTCATCATGGATACGACTTCGGCAATGTCTTCGTCTCCAACAGGATAACGTTTGGTTTTACTTTCTTCTTCCCATTGCATTTTGGCAAAATCCAGTTGCCGCAGAAGTTTACTCTCTTCATCACGTAAATCGGCAGCTCTTTCGTACTGCTGATTTTTAACCGCCTGGTTCTTCAGCTCCTTGATATCCTCGATTTTTTTCTCAAACTCCTCAATATGACGGGGGACGTGAATGTTTTTCAAGTGCACCCTCGCTCCTACTTCATCCAATACATCGATGGCTTTATCCGGAAGAAAACGATCGCTCATGTAACGGTCACTCAACTGAACACAAGCTTTTATCGCTTCGTCAGAATAGACGACATGGTGGAAGTCTTCGTATTTTTCTTTTATGTTATTCAAAATGTGTACTGCTTCTTCTGCACTTGGCGGATCGACCATAACCCTCTGGAAACGCCGGTCCAAAGCCCCATCCTTTTCGATGTACTGACGATACTCGTCGAGCGTTGAAGCACCTATGCACTGGAGTTCACCTCTCGCCAGGGCCGGTTTGAAAATATTGGATGCATCGAGTGATCCGGTTGCTCCACCCGCACCGACAATGGTATGGATTTCATCAATGAACAGAATGACTTCACGTGTCTTTTCGAGTTCATTCATGATTGCCTTCATCCGTTCTTCGAATTGTCCACGGTACTTGGTTCCAGCCACCAGAGCTGCGAGGTCAAGCATAACAATACGTCGGTTGAAAAGCGTACGGGGTACTTTACGTTGATGTATTCTGAGGGCAAGGCCCTCAACGATCGCCGTTTTCCCAACGCCCGGCTCCCCGATTAAAATCGGATTATTTTTCTTTCTACGACTCAGGATTTGAGAAACCCTTTCTATTTCTTTTTCCCGACCGATTATTGGATCCAGCTTACCCTCCTCAGCGAGTTTCGTGACATCCCGGCCAAAATTGTCGAGTACTGGCGTACGAGATTTTTGCTGGCCTTTCCGCTGCTGTGATTGCTGGTAACGAGGGTTGTCTTCTTCTTCAAAAGACTCTTCGTCACCTCCTGGAGCCTGGGCGAAAGGCTCGACGCCAGAAGAGAAGCTTTGATCGTGTCGCACGTACTCTAATTCCGCCTTATAAATCTCATAGTCAATGTCAAATTGATTAAGGATTCTACAGGCCGGATTATCTTTATGTTTGAGCATGGAAAGGAGCAAATGCTCCGGAGAAATCTCCTCATTTTTCAGAGATTTAGCTTCCAGAAAAGTCACTTTCAGCACCTTTTCTGCTTGTTTATTGAGCGGAAGATTTCCCACGTGTATGTTGGAATGAGCGGAGGGCTTCCTGGGAGCATTTTCTTCGACGACCTGCCGTAGTTCTACATGGTCCACATCAAGTGAATCCAGTACCCGCATGGCAAGGCTTTCAGGCTCTCTCATCAACCCTAGCAGCAGATGTTCAGTGCCGATAAAATCCTGTCCAAGACGGATCGCCTCTTCCCTGCTCACTGAAATAATTTTTTTTACTTTCGGAGAAAATTTTTTGTCGTTCATCATAATTTGGACAATCTCTATTTATTGGGTTATATTGGGATCAAAAGCAATGTTAAGATGAATTGGAGAAGAAATCAAATAGCGAAGAAAAAAAGTTTCATTCATTCCACAAAATGTGACCTGAGCAAAATTTCCTTCTTAACTTGGAGGGGATAACCACCCGATTGTTTTGGATAAAAACAATGCCAGTATTAAATTCGTCTTTCTGTCTCCGACTTCACAATTAATAGTTAACTTAACATTTGGCAATTGGTTATGTTTAATAATGCTATTGATTCACTCTACTTTTCGTTCCTAAAGGCTATCAACAGGAATACTACTCAAGATAAATTGAGAAATTTAAAATAGTTTATATTACCTTAGCGCCTCCTTAAACTACTGGCATTCAACCTCCCCTAAACTACCAAAAGTTATACTTAACAAGCAAGAATATTATGAAGTATTCAATTGACAAAAAAGAGAATTATGCGGTGATGGAACTCCAGGAAGAAAACCTGAATTCTTTTGTTGCCCCTGATTTGAAATCTGAACTTGTTATCCTTTCCAACAAAGGTATCGCCAACCTGATACTCGATCTTTCCCTCGTTAAATACGTCGATTCATCCGGCCTTAGTGCCATCCTCACTGCCAATCGTTTGTGGAAGTCTCTTGGCACCTTTGTGCTGACTGGTATTGAACACGACCCGGTCCGTAAACTGATCGAAATATCCCGGCTTGACTCTGTGCTGACAATCATTCCAACGGTAGCTGAATCCATTGATTTTGTCATTATGGACGCATTGGAAAAAGATTTAAAGGCCGAGGGATAGGCTTGGAATTTACATTGACCATACTCGGCGTGAACGGTGCCGTTCCGGCCCATGGGAGGTTCCCAACCGCTCAATACCTGCAAATTCAAAACCATCATTTTTTAGTCGATTGTGGCGAAGGTACACAGATGAGAATCAGTGACTTTGGTGTGCCCAGAAACAAGCTAAACCACATCTTCATCAGTCATTTACACGGCGATCACATCTTTGGATTACCAGGGTTGCTGTTTTCCTTTGCACTTAATGGCCGATCGACACCGCTGCACATTTATTCGCCTGAAGGATTAGAGGCTATGATCACTGCCCAATTAATGCCCGGCGGCAAATTGCCCTACCCTTTGGCTTTTCACGTGATACCTACCGATACCAGTGAGTTAATTTACGAAAACAAGGATTTGACCGTTCATACCCTGCCCCTCTCACACCGAATACCTACTTCCGGTTTTTTATTCAGGGAAAAGCCTTTTGAAAGGAATATTATTCCGGAAAAAATACAGGAATTTGGGTTGAGTATTCCGCAGATTATCCGGGTAAAAAATGGTGAAGACCTCGTGCTGGAAAGTGGTAAAACAATCAAAAACGAGCAATTGACATTCCCCCCCTTCCAGCCTCGTTCCTATGCTTTTGTTTCTGATTCGGAATACAATGAAAACCTTGTTCCATTGTTGGCAGATGTGGACTTACTTTACCATGAGACGACCTACTGCAAAGATTCGGAGGATAAAGCTGCCGCCACCAGACATTCAACAGCCGAACAGGCCGCCACCATTGCCAAACTGGCAGCGGTGAAAACGCTGGTAACAGGCCATTACTCCTCCCGTTACACTGAACTGGATCTCTTTCTACAGGAAGCAATAG
>JBFIJS010000368.1:0-5011 GCA_041600595.1 Saprospiraceae bacterium
TATTTAAAATGAATTGTTATGAAAAAGATTTACGTAGTAAAACTCATCTTCAACAACTTGCGCCACTTATGGACCGGAGTAGATATGAAATTCCTTGTTTTTATTTTTTTTATCGGCCTCCATTTTAAAAGTATTGGGCAAGCCGGTGGAAATGCATTGTATTTTAAGAATGGAGGAGCTAATCATGACTATTTTCAATCACAAAGTAACCATTCTATCAACGGATCAGACCCATTTACCTTTGAATTTTGGTACAAAGAGACAATTTCCCATAATTCCTACCTTCCCGGGTTAGATGACGATCAGTTTCGCATATCAACTGGAGGGACAAGAATTTATATATTCAGACCCTCCGGGGCAGCCGGATCAGGTCAAATTAACACCGGTTATGATATTCAGCTTAATGTCTGGACTCATTATGCTTTTTCTTTTGACGGGCAAAATTTGATATTTTACGTTAATGGCTCGTCCGTGTACACTGAAGACTTGGGAACCGGAGTGAATTTTAGTGGCGGTTCAATCAGGATAGGGTGGATAACTAATGCAGGAAGTTGCCCGGACGGTCTTATTGATGATTTACGGCTTTGGACAGTAGCCCAAGCCCCAACCCTTGGTGTGCTTACCGGAACTGAACCGAATTTGGAAATATATTATAAGCTGGATGAAGGAATTTCTTGTGGAAATAATACGGGCGTAACAACAGCTGTCGATGCTGCCGGATTAGGAGGAAATAACAATGGTATCTTATCTCATTTTGATTTGAGTAGTAGTTCTTGTCAATCAAACTGGAGTGTACCCGCAGGAGTTCTTCCTGTTGAATTAACGGACTTCAGTGCGCAATTGGTCAAGGGCAAAACAAAGTTGAAATGGCAAACCGCCTCCGAACTCAACAACGCCGGCTTCCACCTCCAGCGCTCCCCCGACGGTAAAAACTGGCAAGACCTTGCCTTCCTCCCCGGCCACGGCACCACCCACGAGGCGCAATCCTACACCTACACCGACGAGCGCCCCCTGCCCGGCCTCAACTACTACCGCCTCCGGCAGGTGGACTACGACGGTGCATTTGAGTACTCCAAAGTCGTCAGTGTGGAAATGGAGCGGGATGGCAGCGGCATCAGCCTATACCCCAATCCCGCTACGGGCACGGTCACCCTCGCCCTGCACACGGACTACACCGGTGAGGCCAGCCTCAAACTCTACAACCTCACGGGCCAGCAAGTCAAAACGCAGGTGCTCACGCTGGAAGGCGGGGCCTTCCGCTCGGAAATCGGCCTGGACGGGCTGCCTGCCGGCGTGTACCTGGCGGAGGTCACCGCCGGGAACGAACGGTGGCGGGAACGGCTGGTGGTGGAGTAGTTCAGTTTTCAGTTTGCAATTTGCAGTTTGAGCGCAGCGAAATCCCGAATTCACCTGACGAGGGCAGCCGTCGTTGGCCTCATGTTGCTGCACCTGCCAAAAAAAGTAAAAGAAATGACCGCAAAAATTGAATACCCGAGCGTCCTCATCGGCCAGCTCTTTCCCAATCCGCCGCTTCCGGATGGTCGGGTTTACATCGCCCTTACCGGCAACCTGGAGGAGGTGGTGCGCATCGAGGTGCGTTCTTCGGCGGGGCAGTTCGTACAGTCCTCAGTGCACGGTCTGCCCGGGAGCGGCGGCAACGTAAAACTTGACTTCTCGGAGTGCCCGCCCGGCAGCTACGACGTAAAAATCACCTGTGGTACCTACACTGCACACCGCCAGCTGACCGTAGCTGTACCGGAAAGGAAATGGACATGGCGGCGTTTGTTTTGGTGGACATGAAAGTTGATACCTTGCTCATCGGCACTTTCGGTTCTACTTCGTACAAGTGATCGAAAAAGGGAAGATGACCGTTTCTTATTTACCTGCCGGAAAATAAAAGTGTTTATCAAAGCCACCGATACCTGGATCCGCCTCCGTCGAAAGAACCAATCGATAGAGGGTAGTCGGAGCATGAGTGGTCGGCGAGGATTTCGTTATTGGCCATTAGTGCAGATTTTTTTTGTTTTTAGAAAAATATCAACCAGTGTTCAACCGCGAAAGCGTTGTCGCACCACCTCCAGGAACTCGTCCTTCCGGCGGCGGGCGATGGGCACCCTGGCGCCGTCAGCCATCAGGACGGAGCCACCATCCTCCCGCAGTATTTTTTTCACATAGGCCAGGTTGACAAGGTGCGACTGGTGCAGCTTGAAAAAATCCTCCGGGGGCAGCAGGTCCTCGAAGTCCCGCATAGGACGGGCAATCAGGTGGCGCTCGTTGTTCAGCAGGTGGAAGGTGGTATAACTGCCATCCGATTCGAGGTGCACGATTTGGTCGATGGAGAGAAAGACCATGCCTTCCTGGCTCTTGAGCGTGATTTTGTCCAATTTGCGGGAGCGCACGCTGTCCAGCAGATGGCCGATCTGGGCGGGTAAATTTTCCGGCATCCCCGGTTCGATGCGGTCCACGGCTTCGGCCAGTTCGGCCGGATTGATGGGTTTTAGCAGGTAGTCGATGGCGTGGTAACGGAAAGCCCTGAGGGCAAACTCGTCGTGAGCCGTGGTGAAAATGACCTGGAAAGCGGGATTGGGGAACTTATCCAGCAGGTCGAAACCAGTGCCGTCCTCCATCGAAATGTCAAGCAGTACGCCGTGCGGGCGGGCCTGACGCAGGAGAGCAAAACCACTCTGCACGCTGTCGGCTTCGCCGCAGATTTCCACGTTGGGGCATAGGCTGCCGAGCAGGGTACGCAGGGCCTGCCGGGCATCCACTTCATCGTCAATGATAGCGATACGTTTCATTGGTTCATGTTTTTTTCAAACGTAAAATCAGCGGCCAGCCGGATGCGGATAGTGACCAGCGTACCGGCCGCTGCTCCTTCGCCGTTTGTCAGTGTCTCCATGCACACGGCATTATCACCCCGGCCGTTCGACAGCAACTCCAGCCGGTGCCGGGTGATGGACATACCGACGGATTTGTGGCCGGGCGGGCGATTAGCCGCTCCGCCCGAAGCCTCCATCCCGTTACCGTTGTCGCGGATCGAGACTTCGAGCCAGTCGCCCGTTTTGACAAAAAAAACCTCGACACAGCCGCCGCTCTCCCTTCCGGAAATACCGTGCAGCACGGCATTCTCGACGTAGGGTTGCACCAGCAACGGGGGTATTTTTACCTCAAAAACATCCAGCCCGACGGCCGAACCTACTTCGAAATCGAAACGGTTTTTGAATCGCAGCTTTTCCAGGGAAAGATAATTTTTAAGCAATTTGATCTCTTCGTCCAACCGTATTTTTCCGCTCACCGAAGCGTTGAGCATGCTGCGCACCAGGGCGGCAAAGCTGCCAAGATACTGAATGGCAGCTTCCTTTTCATTTTGCAAAATGAAATTCTGGATGGAGTTCAGGCAGTTAAAAATAAAGTGCGGGTTCATCTGCGCCTGCAGAGCCGAGCGCTCCAGCTCAGCCATTTGTAACTCCAATTGGTGCGCCCGCTTTAGCCGCCGGGTGCGGAATTTGTAAAAAACAAAAACCGCCAACAGCAGCGCGGTGAGCGCCAACAGCCGGGCCCACCAGGTTGCCCACCACGGTGGCAGGATTTCGAAACGGAGAGCTGTAGTCTCGCTCCAGACGCCGTCCTCGTTCTGGGCCTGCACCTCGAACAGCCGTTCGCCGGGCGGCAGGGCAGGAAAGTTCAGCGAGCGGTTCAGGGTGGTGGCCCATTCGCCCCCGTCCATCCGGTAGCGGTAGGGGATGCGGCCGTTCATTTTATAGTTGATGGCAAAAAAATCGAGGGTCACGTTATTGTCCCCGGCGGGCAGAACCACGGGCTTGTCCAGGTCCACCAGGCGGTTGTTGGCCAACAGCGCCGCCAGGATGGGACGGGGTGCGGCGTGGGCCTGTTTCTTTTGGGAAAACCGCACCAGCCCCCGGCTCGTAGCCACCCACACTGTTTCGCCCACGGTGACGACCCGGTTGATTTCGTTGGAGGGCAGGCCGTGGGCAGTGGTAGCCTGTTCCACCCGGCGACTGCCCCAGATGCCAGTAATACGGTTGAGGCCATTGAGCGTACCTACCCAGACCGTACCGTCGGCGCTGACGTGCACACATTCGAGCATATCGGCGGTGAGGCCCTCGGTGGTGGTGATTTGCTCGGCCTGCCCGTTTTTCCAAAAAACGACACCCCCACCCTTCGTGGCCACGGCGAGGCTGCTGTCCGGCAGCAGGGCGATGTCCTCCACCCGTAGCGCAAAGGCGGGGTGCAGGTGCTGGCGGCGATGCAGGCTGTCGTTTTTCCATTCGAAAAGGCCTCCTTGCTGCCCTACCCAGACCCGGCCGGCATCGTCTTCCCGCACTACCTGCGTGCCGCGGTCAGGCCCGAAAAAATTGTTGCCGGGAGGGGTTCCGGGCGTTTCCACGCTCAAAAACCCACGGAAGCTGGATACCCAAAATCGTTGGCGGCGGGGACCGGGAATAATTCTGCCGGCAAACACAAAGGGGTATTCCCGTTCGGGCCCGGGGCACAGCTTCCATTGATTTTTTTCGAAGAAAAAAAGTTTGTCACGCCCGGCCCAGAGCCGCCCGCTGCGGGGGTCGAAATAGAGGTCGGAAACAGCACCGTGGTCCGGTATTTCCGGCAGTTTTTGCCAGGTACCGGCAACCGGACCCAGCGACCAAACGTCCCCGTTTTCCAGCCCGACGAAGAGTTCCCGGTCATTTTTGACCGCCAGTGCGGTGATTTTTTCATCGGGCAGTCCCGATTCCCGGTCATAGACGAGGAAGGCATCGATAGGCGAGTAAAAAACGCCGTCTTCGTGGGTGGCAATCCACCGGCTACCGGCCCGGTCTTCCATAAAAAAGTTGATGGTCTTTCCGGGCAACCAGACTTTCCCCGGGCTTGCCGGAAAAGCCTGAAGGGAGTCGAAAGCCCGCAGTCCCTGGTGCCGACTCAGCCCCAGGAGCAGTTGCCCGTCCGGCATCTGGCGGGCGTACTTGATGTTGTGGGAAAATTGGTGCTGCCA
>JBFIJS010000369.1:0-5010 GCA_041600595.1 Saprospiraceae bacterium
TGAGTTTTTCGATTTGCACGAAGATTTTTTTTTGGGTTGAGAATGGTTGAGAATGGTTGAGACGTGTCGGGAAACTCAACTCCTCTCAACCCTCCTCAACCCCTCTCAACTTTCCTCAACTTTCAATCACTGCTGCCGGGCCTTGAAAGTCCCGCTGACGCTCCGCTGTCCGGAGAAATCCACGAAGGTGCCGTTGAAGCTGCCCTCTACAATTCCGTTGGGTACATTGTCGTGCACTGTGAAAGAAGCGTCGACATCGAATACCCCGGGGTCGCTCGAAAGCGGGGAGAAGGACTGTCCGTCGATGACCAGGAGCAGCGAGCGCACGAAGTGGGTGCCCGGTGTTGCTCCTGCCACTTCTACGATGACGTTATTCTGCCCATTGGTTGAATTATAAATCAGGATGGTTACCTCGCCGAAAGTCGTTTGTCCGGTGCTTGGGTTCGTGATGGAGTCTTCAACAACAAAAGCGAGAAAGGGTTGGAAAGTATAGCTTGTTCCATCAAGTTCGAAGGTCACGGATGAAACATCCTGGTTGCAGACGGTCAGTGTGCCGGCATCCATATTGGCGCTGTTGAAGGGCACGTCCACAGGGTCGCTGACGGTGTTGTCGGCCAGGTTGTAACCGGTGACGGTGATGACCGGATTGATGGTCTGGCAATCGAACAGGGCCACGGAGAAAAAGCCGTCCGGGCCGGTATGGGCAGTGGTGGATACGCCGTTGCTCCAGTCCACGATGGCGTAGCCATTGCTCACCGGGCTGCCGCTACAGTCGAGCAGGGTGCCGTTCAGGAGGAAAATATTCACGTCGGGGGCTGTGAAGTTGCCCAGATTTTGGTCGGCGAAGAAGGGGCCGAGTTCCTCGTTGTAAAACTCCCCGCCACAAGCCTGGAAGAGCATGAGGTTGAACGTTTCGCCGACAGGCGCAAACACTTCGAAATCGCCCTCTTCGTCGGCCACGGCGATGTGGTAAGGTTCACCCTGGTACAAAGTAATAGCGAAGGAGGGTACTCCAAAGTTTGAATTATCGACGATGGTGCCCTGTAGGACCAGAAATGTCGTATCGCTGGGGTTGAAAACAACCTGTCCGGGAAAGGCGGTGTTTGCCGCCAGTTTAAGATGGATGTTGCTCAGGTCGTCATCGGTTGTCGTTACCAGTCGGGTAGAGTGGTGGTAGTTTTCTTTACCGGCATCGACCAAAAATGATTGTTGTGTAGCGGGCACATCCTCCATTTCAAAGCGTCCCTGTGCATTGGTTTGTGTTTCACCAATGAGTTTGCCGCCCCTTTCGTAGAGTTGTACGGTGGTACCTGGGAGCGGATTCCCGTCGATGTCGGTGACCAGGCCAAGGGCATTGATTTTAACTACTTCCTCACTGCCGGGGATTTGCAGGTCGATATCACTGACGTCTTCGTCTTTCCGGCAGGCCGTGAACAGCAGCATCAGGGCTGCGAAGGCTGTCATTAATTTTTTCATGTCGTACATTTTTTTGGTTGGAAACCCGGAGCCGCACGGTGGCGGCTTCGGGGGTTTGATTTAAAATTTGGTTAGAGCTGTAATTGCCGGCGTTACATAGATACTATTATTGGCAGCGGCAAAACGCTGCACGGGGTGTGCATTTTTTTTAAAAAAAATTGGAAGGTAAGTTTAGAGAAATGAGAACCGGGGCGTTTTGCGGTGATAAAGGAAAAAAAAACGAACCGAAAGGCTACCCATGAATAATTTCCTGAGGTACGATCAACCCGAAATGGTTTCTTAACCAAAGTCAATGAATCCCATCTGGCAGGGGACTTCCTTTGTGCCATCATTTTCATTTAAAAAAGAAATCACCCGACTTATGAAAAAAATTGGTGCAATGACGGTGCTTTGGCTTTGCCTTACCATGACCGTTTTTACCCAGACCCCCACCCAAACGGTGCGGGGCACCGTGCTTGACGCAGACAGCAAAATACCCATCATCGGGGCATCAGCCATCATCCCCGGTACCGAACCCCTGATGGGCACGACGACCGATGAAAACGGCAGGTTTCGCCTCGAAAACGTACCGACCGGCCGCATTTCGCTGGAACTTTCCTACCTCGGCTACGAAACTGCCCTCGTGTCCAACATCGTCGTTCATTCGGGCAAGGAGGTCGTGCTCAACCTGACCTTGCGGGAGTCCGCCGTTAGCCTTGGCGAGGTGGTGGTAACGGTGGGCAAAAACAAAGGCGAGGCGCTGAACGACATGGCCCTGCTCAGTGCCCGCTCCATCTCACCCGAGCAGACGAACCGCTATGCCGGCGGCTTCAACGACCCCTCCCGCATTGTGTCCAACTTCGCCGGGGTAACCAGCACCCAGGATGGCTCGAACGACATCATCATCCGGGGCAACTCTCCGAAATATGTACAATGGCGGCTGGAAGGCGAGCAGATTACCAACCCCAATCACTTCGCCGACCAGGGCGCTGCGGGCGGCTCTATCAGCACCCTGAACAACAACCTGCTGGCGGCCTCCGACTTTTATACCGGGGCGTTCCCGGCGGAGTACGGAGATGCCTTATCGGGGGTGTATGATGTGCGCCTGCGGGCAGGCAACAATGAAAAATTCGAGTCGGTCTTCGGCTTCGGGCTGTTGGGCACAGAACTGACGCTGGAGGGGCCGCTCAAAAAGAACTACGGCGGTTCCTTTATTGTCAATTACCGCTACTCGACGGTTTCGTTGATAAACGACATCGGATTGGTTAACCTGGACGGGCTGCTAAAATTTCAGGATGCGGCTTTTAAAATTGTTTTACCAACCAAAAAAATGGGCGTGTTCTCGCTCTACGGGCTGGGGGGCAAAAGCAATTTCCTGCTCGAAGATGTGAAGCAAAATACGTGGGAACTGCCCGGCGACAACGGCCAGCAGCCCGGCATCAGCGAGGACTTTCGCAAGCGGGCGCATCTGCTCAATTTGGGGTTGGGCCACACCCTGCCACTCGACGATAAAAGTTTTATTAAGACATCGCTGACCTACTCCAACGAGGGCGTAAAGGACGATGTGTTCGAGTCTGATATTTTAAAAATCTATGACGGCGAAGGCCATTTTATCCGGGATTCCGTACTCCGCCGAACACTCAATTTTAGCGGAAATCTGGAACGCCCCAGCTATCGTACCTCGATGACGTTTAACCGAAAACTGAACGCCAGGCACAAGCTGCAGGTGGGGGTGAAATATACCCTGTTTGACTTTGATGTTACCCAAAGCCAGCTCAACGACGAGGCACCGGGGCGTTTTACGCTGGCGGATTTCCGGGAAAAGGTAGGCACGCTGCGCAGTTTTGTTAGTTGGCAGTACCGGGCGGGCGAGCGGCTCACCGTGGTGTCCGGTCTGCACAACCTCAATGTGCTGTACAACCATAAAAGCACCCTCGAACCGAGGCTGGCAGTCAACTGGCAACTCACGCCCACCGCTGCCCTTCACGCCGGCTACGGGAAGCACAGCACCATGGAAGCTATCCACCATTATTTTGCAAAAGTGGAAATGTCGGATGGGAGCATTACCGAGCCCAACAAAGACCTCGGACTGCTACAGGCGCACCATTTCGTGCTGGGATACGAACAGCGCCTCGGAAAAAATATGTCGGCAAAAGTAGAAGCTTACTACCAACGCCTCTACGACCTCCCGGTGGAGAACAATGACACGAGCTATTTTGCCACCATCAACGAGGGGCTGGATTTTCGCTATGTGGATTTGGTGAATGAGGGCACGGGGAAAAACTACGGCGTGGAGCTGACCGTCGAGCGTTTTTTTAATCACAACTATTATTTTTTGGTCAATGCCTCGCTGTACGAATCGAAGTACCAATCGCTGGAAGGTGTAGAGCGCAACACCCCGTACAATGGCAACTACCTCCTGAACGTGCTGTGTGGAAAGGAATTTCCGAAGCTCGGCAGGAAGAAAAACCAGACCCTCGCCCTGAACGCCAAAGCCTTCTTTGGTGGCGGCAGGAAAATCATCCCCCTGCTGCGGGACGCCCAGGGCAACCTGGCCGTGGAACCCGAAAAGGGCAGGTTTTGGGATTACTCCAGGGCTTACGAACGCAGCCTCGAGGACGTTTACCAAGTTACTCTTTCCACGAGCTACAAATGGGATACCCGCCAGGCGACCCACGAGCTTTTCCTGAATCTCGATAACGTTACCAATCACAAGGGGAAAATCAGTGAATTCTACGACGAAGACGAACCAGGCAAGGTGGGGTATATGACGCAATTCGGTTTTTTTCCGAACCTGTTGTATAGGGTTTATTTTTAGAAAAATGTGCAATTTAACGCCGCCCCAAAATCATACATCGAACCAATCATAAATCCTCTTCACACAGATTGATCATTCATGATATGTTCAATGTATGATTTTTGGTTTTCTGGCCCGAACGGGAGTTCAGGCGTACTTTTTCTGGGTGGCCCGAACGGGAGTTCAGGCGTACTTTTTCTGGGTGGCCTGAACGGGAGTTCAGGCGTACTTTTACCAAAAACAACCTGATATGAAAGCAGCCTACCGGGCAAACTATGGCCCTCCCTCCACACTAAGCATCCGTGAATTAGACATCCCCGTACCAAAGGATGACGAGATACTGGTGAAAGTCCACGCCGCCACGGTGAACCGGACGGACTGCGCAATCCTTACAGGAAAACCACTGATCATGCACCTGGTAGTGGGTTTTTTAAAACCAAAACTGCCTGTGACGGGGACTGATTTTGCGGGGGAAATATCCGCCGTTGGCAAGCATGTCAATGAGTTCAGAGCGGGCGACAAGGTTTTTGGTTTTAGCGACAACGGCCTGTCGTCCCATGCCCAATACCTGACTATTTCCACGAAAAAAGCGGTGGTGAAAATGCCTGCCGGCGCCAGTTACGACGTGGCGGCAGCGAGTGCAGAGGGGGCGCATTACGCCGTAAATTTTGTCAACAAGGTGAAAATAGTAGCGGGGCAAAACGTTATGTTGAACGGCGCTACGGGGGCGATTGGATCAGCAATTCTACAGCAATTAA
>JBFIJS010000370.1:0-5007 GCA_041600595.1 Saprospiraceae bacterium
AGAACCTGGAATATTTACGACTGGTGCCACAATACCGATCCGACGATCCCTAACCCGTTTACCTGCATTCAGGTCATCAAGGTGGAAGATCAGGTGGCACCTTCCATTACCTGTCCGGCGCCGATCGTCCGGGACGCGGCGGCATCGGCCTGCTCGGCATCGCTGACTTTGCCGATGGCAACTGTTTCGGATGTTTGCTCCAACTTTGGGGTACGCGTCCTGACACCGTTTGGCATCGTACCCGGCAACGGAGGCTTATTGTTAAATGTGCCGGTTGGTGACCATGCCGTCACCTATGTCGCAACCGATGATTGTGGAAACGTAAATACCTGTCTCGTTTCCCTGACCATTGAAGACAATACGCCACCCGTAGCTGTCTGCGATGAGTTCACCACTGTCTCGCTGACGGCCGATGGAACGGCGATCATCTCCGCCGGTGTATTTGACGACGGGAGCGAAGACAATTGTGCGATTGATTATTTTGAAGTGAGGCGCTCTACCAACCCGACTTTCGGCACGCATGTCAATTTTTCCTGTAGTGATGTGGGCAACAGCGTGATGGTCGTGATGAGGGTCTGGGATACGGCTAACAATTACAACGAGTGTATGATCAATGTGGCCGTGCAGGACAAGATCGGACCGAAGATCACTTGTCCGGCCAATAAAACCGTTCAGTGTTTCGATCCGGTGCCGCCGGTAGAAGCTCCGATCATCACCGACAACTGCCCCGGTGCTACCTGGACGCATACGGAAAACGAATTCCTGTCGGGTTGTGGAGTCGGTACGATTCAACGTACTTATGTGGCTACCGACGTAGGCGGACTGTCTTTAGGCTGTACCCAAACCATTTTTGTGGAAAACAATTCAGCCTTCAACAGCTCCGATTTTACGTGGCCTTTTGATTACACGACCAATGGCTGCGGCCTCAATGTGTCGCCGGGCAACCTGCCTCCGGGCTTCGATATGCCGACGATCAACGAAGGCCCCTGCGATATGGTGGCTGTAACCCACACCGACCAAAACCTGCCTACCAACCCCCCGGCTTGTTTTAAGGTGTTGCGGAAATGGATCATCATCGACTGGTGTCAGTACAACCCGAACGTTCCCAACAGCCCCGGCTACTGGGAGCACACCCAGGTCATTAAAGTGGAGGACAATACCCCGCCCGTAGTGACTTGTCCGAACAACCTGGTCGTGGACAGCTCCGATCCAAACTGTACTGCCGCTGCGGTAACGGTTCCCCCGGTGACGGCTACCGATTGCAGCACCAGCTTCTTGTTCAATACCACCATCGACCTCTTCAGCAACGGCTCGGTCGATCAGGTGCTGAACGGACCGAATGCTTCCGGCAGTTACCCGTTTGGAACACATACCGTCCGATTCCGGGTAGAGGACAAGTGCGGCAACGTCGCATCCTGCTCCATCACTGTAGAGGTCCGCGACGCCAAAAAGCCTTCGCCGGTCTGCGCCAATGGTCTGGCCGTAGAGTTGATGAACGACCCGGTCAATGGCGGCGGCATGATCAATTTATTGCCGCAAATGTTCGACGTGGGAAGCTTTGACAACTGTACCAGCCCGGACGATCTGCAGTTCGACCTGACGCCTTCCTTCTTCGATTGCGATGATGTAGGCACAAATGTTGTTTATCTCTATGTGACGGATGAAGCCGGCAACGTTGATTTTTGTGAAACGTATGTCATCATCCAGGACAACATGGTCATCTGCCCAAGCCCGCTGACGGCTGATGTGAGTGGAAATATCGCTACACCGCCGGGCAATGGCGTCAACAATGTGACCATCGATGTAAGTGGCAATGGCCCATTTACGCCATCCATAACAACAGGACAGAACGGACAATTCCAGTTCTTTGACTTAGGTTTGGGCAATGACTACACCTTCACCCCAACCCAAAATACGGGCTTTATGAATGGCGTCACGACCTACGACCTGGTGCTGATCACGCAGCATATCCTCAACGTAGTACCGTTTGATTCTCCTTATAAATACATAGCGGCCGACATCAACAAAAACGGCATGGTAACCACTTCCGACGTGGTGGAACTGCGGAGAATGATCCTCCAGATCATCACGGCATTTCCCAACAATACCTCCTGGCGTTTTGTGGATGCCAATCACCAGTTCTCCAACCCGAACAATCCTTTCCAGCCACCGTTCCCGGAGTATTTCAATATCAATAATCTGGCGAATAATGTGCAGGGCGTGGATTTTGTCGCCGTGAAAATTGGCGACGTCAACGGAACGGCTTCGACCAACTTTTCCGACGACGAAACCGACGAAAGGGGAGCTGCCGAAGATCTGACATTTATCGTTGATAACATGGATGTCCAAGCTGGCGAAACCTTTAAAGTCGCATTTAGAGCCAATAATTTCATCAACCTTTTCGGCTACCAGTTTGCCCTGCAGTTTGATCCGGGGGCACTCCGGCTGGCAGATATCGAAACAGGCGATTTGACAAATTTAACCGAAACAAACTTTGGCTTGACAATGCTCGAACAAGGTATCATCACGACTAGCTGGGACAATTCAAAAAACATTTTGCACGACAATAACACTATTCTTTTCACTTTGGCCTTCGAGGCGAACACTAACACTACTTTGAGCGAGGTACTTCATATTTCTAACAACACGATGCCCGCCGAAGCCTATCAAGGCAAAGGCGGCTACGACATCGAGACACTGGGGGTCAACCTCGAATTCAACAACCAATCGGCAACGATCACGGATGATTTCGAGCTTTACCAAAACAACCCCAACCCGTTCAAAGAGTCCACTGCCATTGGGTTCCGTTTGCCGGAAGCAGGCCAGGCGACTTTGACCGTGTATGACATGTCGGGCAAAATCCTGACGAAAATTACAGACATGTATAGCCCCGGCTATCATGAAATAATCATCAGCAAAGACCAACTGGGTAGCGCCGGCGTGCTTTTCTATCAATTGGAAACGCAAGGCCACACTGCCACCCGGAAAATGGTCCGGCTATAGGCAATGAGAGGATGGTTCAATGATAGAATGATAGAATGGTTCAATGATAGAATGGTTCCCGTTATTCACTCATTGAATCATTCACTCATTCACTCATTGAATCATTCTCTCATTCACTCATTAAGAACAATGTGCATTTTCCCATAACCGGTTTAAGTATTCTCGAAATCTGGTTTTTGGGATGACCTCTCCCGGCTTCGGCTGGGGGGGGTTTTTGTGTTTTAGGGGGATGATAAAAGCAGTACCAATCAATTGTAGCAAGTTAGCGTACTTTGTTCGCCGAGACCTGGTAATTATATTCCACGAAAAAAGCTGCGCTGAATTTAATTTGTGAGCTTGGAAATTCTATTTTACATCCGCTGCAGAAAATCACCCACGCTGTATTTCCACCTTGCATTCTACGGAAGAAAAGGAAGGACAATGCCTGATGGCCGGGTGGTGCTTGAAAAAGACAGATTTACCGTTGTTGAAATGTAAAAGATGTGTTAGTTTTGGTCTGCGTTCATAGGAGGAATGTACGAAATGGGTTTCGGAGACTCCTTTGTTCTACACAAGCGATAAGAAAATAGGGCCAACCATAGTAAATACCATATAGAATGGTAAATTTAAAATGTTACAACTTTATACCCTAGTAATTAGTCAAATTACTTTTAATAAAAGAGTACAAGCGCTGTAGATACAGCAGATAATGATCAATGTTTAAATCTGTAAAAATGAAGCTACTAAAAATCGCAAAAATTAATTTGATTCTTATTGTTTGCACCTTAGCTTACATTCAATCTTGTAAAAAATGTCCATGTGATGCAATAGTTTGTTTGAATGGTGGGGATTGTGTAGATGGGGACTGCAAATGTCCACCTGGATTTACAGGGGATAGGTGCGAAATAGTGCTTTCCATCCAACAACGTTTGAATTTAGGGGAGGATCCACTAAGCCTAGTAAAAGGAGGAATCCTATTAGACAGTCTATATGGTAAATTATACGCGGGTGGGATGATATTTTTCATAGATATGAATGATAGCATCCCCGATATACAAGGCATGGTCGCCGCAGTAGAAGATCAAGCGAGTGGATCTTCTGAATGGGGGTGTTCAGGATTGGATATTCTTAATTTGAATAATGTAGCTGACATGGGCTTTACCCATGGTGCTGAATTAGGCGATGGTCAAATAAATTCAGAATTAATTTTAGCAGAATGCTTTAATTCAAACAGTGCAGCAAAACTTTGCAACGAGTATAAGGGAGGAGGATATGATGACTGGTTTTTGCCATCAAGATATGAGCTATATTTAATGCATATGAACCTCTACAAAAATAATTATGGAGGTTTCTTTGCCTATTATTGGAGTTCTACCGAAGCAAATGAGAATTCATCTTGGGAAATATATTTTCCTCAGGGTGAAATAAGTCTTGCAATAAAAGACCTCGGTTTATCTGTCCGAGCTGCAAGAGCATTTTAAACAAATAAAGAATTGTGAGCATCACAATTAGAATAAAAAAGCCCCAGTTATTGCAAGTTTAGCGCAGCGTAACTTGCAACGTCCCATCAGGCAGTTTGCAACTGCCAAGCCCGGCAGGGCTAACAACAAAAAGGCTTACACCCAATTATTGCCAGTTTAGCGCAGCGCACCTCGCAACAACTGGGGTTCATAGGAGGAATGTACGAACTGGGTTTTGTGTACTCCTATGTTGGCAGTCATTAAAAATAAAAAATGAAAGAAGAAAAAAGACACGCCCTAATCCTGATGCTTTTAATTGCTTTGATTGGCTACGGCCAAAATGAAAACAATAAGTTCATTACAATTGAAATTGAGGAGAATGCCCAACTGTATGAAACAGTGATTGTCGAAAAATTTAACTCTGTAAGAAATGGAAATCCACAGCAATCAGTTGATTCTATACACTTTCAAACCAGTTGTTGCAAGTTTAGCGCAGCGTAACTTGCAACGTCCCATCAGGCAGTTTGCAACTGCCAAGCCCGGCAGGGCTAACAACAAAAAGGCT
>JBFIJS010000371.1:0-4997 GCA_041600595.1 Saprospiraceae bacterium
CATCTGCGAAGAGTATGGTCTGATCGGAGCGTTCCTGATTTTGTCTTTGTATGTCCTTCTGTTTTTCAGAACTACCCGGTTGGTAACCATTTCGGAGAAGTCCTTTGGTGCCATGGCCGCAGTCGGGCTGAGTTTGAACATCGTGATACAAGCGCTGGCCAACATGGCGATCGCCACCAACCTGACCCCGGTCAGTGGTTTAACCCTGCCAATGGTGAGCTGGGGGGGCACATCAGTACTGTTCACTTGTCTGTTTTTTGGGATCATTCTCAGTGTTAGCAGCAGCATCGAACAAACCGCAGCCAGAGGAGCAAGTGCCGAGGCGCCTACCAATCAGGGCGATGGCAGAGATACAGCCAAACCGCAAGAGCAAAAGGGAGCAAACCGGCCTGATCAAAATGAGAACAGAAGTTCCGACAATCGAGGCGGCCAAAACCGACATAATGACAACCGGAACCGGCAGGGTGACGGTCGAAATACCGGGGGCAACCGTGGCGGTGGTAACCGAAGCAGTAATAACCGACCACCAAGACCATGAAGCAAACCCTGAAAAAAAATAAAAAAATAATTATTTCCGGAGGTGGTACCGGGGGCCATGTTTACCCGGCGATCGCCATTGCGGATGCGATAAAAAAAATAGAACCTGAGGCCGACATTTTATTCGTCGGCGCAGAAGGTAAGTTGGAAATGGAAAAAGTTCCAAATGCTGGTTATCCGATTAAAGGATTAAACATTGCCGGCTTCCAGCGAAAATTGACAATCAGGAATTTTCTTTTTCCTTTTAAACTAATTGGCAGTTTAATTAAAGCAAATCATATTATTCGCCAATTTAAACCCGACGTAGCAGTTGGGGTAGGTGGGTATGCAAGCGGGCCACTGTTAAAAATGGCGGGCTGGCAGAATATTCCAACCGTGCTGCAAGAGCAGAATTCTTTTCCGGGAGTTACCAATAAATTGTTGGCAAAAAATGCCCGGAAAATATGTGTCGCCTATGATGGCATGGAGCGGTTTTTCCAAAAAGAAAAAATTGTGCTGACCGGGAATCCGGTGCGGGCTGATTTTTTTAAAAACCTGGAAGAAAAAAGAGCGGAGGCATACCGTCATTTTGGATTAGATCAAAATAAAAAAACGGTCTTTATTTTCGGTGGCAGTCTCGGTGCAAAAACTATTAATCAGGCCATGGCGGAAAGTGCCGGACTGTTGCGGGAAAGTCAGCAAATACAGGTACTTTGGCAAATTGGTAAGTTGTACGTTGAGGATTTTGGGAAATGTGAAACAGCCGGTTTATCAAATATAAAAACGGAGGTTTTTATTGACCGGATGGATTTGGCTTACGCAATGGCAGATGTGGTGATTGGCAGGGCCGGAGCATTGACGATTTCGGAATTATGCCTGGTTGGAAAACCTGCTATTTTAATTCCTTCTCCTAATGTAGCGGAGGACCATCAGACAAAAAATGCAATGGCGTTGGTAGAAAAAAATGCAGCATTGATGGTGCATGATAAAGATGCCAAAGAAAAAATGATGACAACAGCCATTGATTTATTAAATAATGAAAATAAAAAATCGGAATTGGCGAATAATATAAAAAAATTGGCCAAGCCAATGGCAGCGGAAGAAATTGCTCAAGAAATTTTAAAATTAATTTAAAAATGATTGCAGGATCACAGGAGGCAAACTGCCAACTGCCAACTGCAAACTGAAATGAACTTCAGCGAAATAAATAAAGTATATTTCCTCGGTATCGGAGGCATTGGCATGAGTGCCATTGCCCGGTATTTTAAGAGTCGGGGAATGCAAATATTTGGCTACGATAAAACAGAAACTACCCTGACCAAAAAGTTGGTCGAAGAAGGGATGACAATACATTACGAAGAAGACCTGTCGCAAATACCTGATGGGATCGATCTCGTCGTGTGGACACCTGCTGTGCCCCGGGAGCACAAGGAATTGCAGTATTTTCAAAACACGGATATTCCTGTGAAAAAAAGGGCCGAGGTATTGGGCATTATCAGCCGCAATAACCGTACGGTCGCCATTGCGGGCACGCATGGGAAAACAACTACCTCCTCGCTCGTCACGCATTTATTGCGGACGGGTGGGGTTGATTGTACAGCTTTTTTGGGAGGTATCGCACGGAATTACGAATCGAACTATGTCGAAGGGAAAAGCGACTGGGTTGTCGTTGAAGCGGACGAATACGACCGTAGTTTTCTCCACTTGTCGCCCGACGTGGCGGCCATCATGTCCATGGATCCGGACCACCTGGATATCTATGGAGACCTGGAGAAAATGCACGAATCGGGCTTCAAGGCTTTTGTGCAAAAGGTTGATATTAACGGAAGTATTTATGTGAAGAGTACTTTGGCACAATTCTTTGAAAATCAAAAGGTTGAAACCTTTGGCATCGGCGAGGGCGCCTACCGGGCTGAACAGGTTCGGGTGGAAGATGGCTGGTTCGTATTTGACTTCGTAGCTCCGGTTGCTGGCATTAGTTGGGAGGCTTTTTCCGTCCGCCAAACAGCGGATGGGAGTGTTGGCAATCGGAGCCACGAAGAAATACGATGGAATAACATTCGCACGGCTATGCCAGGCCGGCACAATGTTGAGAATGCCGTTGTGGCCATCGCCATCGCCCTGCAACTCGGTGTCAAAGAAGACGCTATCCGCAAAGCACTGCAAACATTCAAAGGCATTAAACGCCGCTTCGAGTTTATTTACCGCAACGACAAGACAGTCTTCATCGACGACTACGCACATCACCCTACTGAAATAAAAGCAGCAGTTGGTGCCGCTCGTGAATTATATCCCGACAAAAAGTTGGCGGGGATCTTCCAACCACACCTGTTTTCCCGAACCCGGGATTTTCAGGACGGCTTTGCGGAAGAACTGGACAACCTGGATGAAATTTTCCTCATGGATATTTACCCGGCCCGGGAACGACCGATACCTGGAATCACCGCCGATATCATTTTTGAGAAAATGAAAAATCCCAACAAACACAAAGTGACCCTTGGCAATGTCGTGGAATTTTTAAAAGCCAAAAAAATAGAAGTACTGCTGACCATCGGGGCCGGCGACATCGACACGGTCGTCGAACCGATTGCTCAGATGCTGAAAGAAACAAAAGTTTAACTGCTAACAGATCAATGCAAATTAACCAACAGACATATCAATCAATTAAGCGGATGGCTTTCATCGGTGGTGCGGTTGTTTTAATTCTGCTGATCACTGCTGCCGCTTCCCGTAAAAATGAATTGCCGATCGTGGCAACAGTGGTCGAAGTAAAACCTTTGTCCAGCGGTGATTGGTTGATCGACAGTGCAGATGTCATTAAGATAATCGAGCGCAGTTTCGGTATGCCTCTTAATGAGCAGGCTGCCGGCTTGATCGACGAGGAGCGGGTAGAGCGCATTCTGGAGGAAGATTCTTTTGTGAAAAATGCAGAAGTCATGATCACGGCCAACAGCCAGGTGAAAATTAAGATAGAGCAGCGTGAGCCGATCCTGCGCATTTTTGACAACCTCGGTGCCAGTTATTATGTGGATGAATTTGGTCACCGGGTCGAAACATCTGCTCACTTCACGGCGAGAACCCTGGTGGCCACCGGAGATATTCAGCCCCATACGCCTGAATTTTTGGAGCGTGGCAATCATGAATTCAAAGATTTGTTCAGCCTGGCCAAAGATATCAACGCAGATGCCTTCTGGCGGGCGCTGATCGAACAGATATATGTCAACAAAAGGCGTGAGTTTGTGCTCATTCCTAAAATAGGAGACCAAACCATCATCTTCGGGAAATACCGGGATGTAGAAGATAAATTTTTTCGCCTGCGAACTTTTTACGAGGAAGCCATGAACAGGGAGGGATGGAAAAAATACCATTCCATCGATTTGCGGTATAAAGGACAGGTGGTTTGTGAAAGAAATTAAACGATCATTGATTGATAGTTGCCGGCCAGGCCCGAGCCATATTGTGGCACCTGACGACCGGCAAGTACCAACCAACAACTAAGCATTGAGATAATTAACCATTTTTAATCATGAATTTGCCAAACAACCTTCAACAGCAGGATCTGATAGTTGCACTGGATATCGGAACAACTAAGGTATGTGCCATCGCCGGCCGTAAAAATGAACACGGCCGTCTGGAAATTGTGGGCGTCGGAAAGGTGGAAAGTGAGGGCGTCATGCGCGGAGTAGTTTCCAATATCGAAAAAACGGTAAGGGCTATTTCGGATGCCCTGGCCATTGCCGAACGGGCGGCCGGGACATCGTTCCGCATTGCCCACGTCGGTATTGCCGGACAGCACATCAAAAGTCTGCAACACCGCGGCATGCTGACCCGCGACAACCTTCACACCGAAATCAGCCAAGCCGACATCGATCGTTTGGTGAAAGACATGTACAAGCTTGTCTTGCCACCCGGCGATAAGATCATCCACGTCTTGCCACAGGAATTTACCGTTGACGACGAGCAGGGCATTGTCGATCCGATCGGTATGTCAGGCGTGCGGCTGGAGGCCAACTTTCACATCATCACCGGGCAGATCACAGCGACCCAAAACATTATCAAATGTGTGCAACGGGCCGATCTGCAGGTAGCCAACCTGACTCTCGAACCGATAGCGAGCGCTTCTTCGGTGCTCAGCGATGAAGAAAAAGAGGCTGGTGTGGCGTTGGTTGATATTGGAGGTGGCACGACTGACATCACCATTTTCCAGGATGGAATTATCCGTCACACGGCCGTTATTCCGTTTGGTGGCAATGTGATCACAAAGGATATTAAAGACGGCTGCAACGTCATGTACCAGCAGGCAGAAAAGCTCAAAACGAAATTTGGGTCTGCCCTCGCCAAAGAGGTATATGATAACCGGATCATCACCATTCCCGGCCTGAAGGGAAGGGAACATAAAGAGATTTCTGAGAAAAACCTTGCCCGTATCATTCAGGCGAGAGTGGAGGAAATACTCGACTACGTTATTTGGGAAATTCGCC
>JBFIJS010000372.1:0-4993 GCA_041600595.1 Saprospiraceae bacterium
AAATGCGGAGGTGCTGTGTGAAAAACCAAGAGTTCTTTGAAAAAAAATGTTAGATTTGTCCTCATCAAGGAGGTCGCTTCAGAGTGATCATCCAGCGTAGGCAGGCGAAGCATCCTGCCTACTTTCATTTTGGATGGTATTCTTTTGGAGGAAATCGGGGTCATATGCCATATTGTTCTTGAATAAAGAATAAACCATCAGCAACAGTTTCCTCTGAACCGCTACATAGGCTTTCATTTTGATGGCTGTACGGAGTAATACCCGGTCGAACAGGTTCCTGAACCGTGCGTCGTGTTTGACCGCCACCAGGGCGGGAAAATGCAGGGCCCGCCGGATGAACCGGTTCCCCTTTTTGGAGATGCGGGTTTTGCCCTTAACGGAAGAGCCCGATTCGCATTGCACTACGTCATACCCACAATAAGAGGTCAACTGGGCACGGGAGTCGATCAGCGCAAAGCCATTGGTCTCGGCTATGATCGTTGCCACTGTGACCAGTCCGAGGCCCTTTATCCCGCAGACTTTGTCGATCCGCTCCTTTAGGGCTGCATCTTTTTCGACCTGCTGGACGATCTGTTTTTCAACCTGCTTTTTTTGCTTCTCCACCATTTTAATACGGTCCTTTACCCTCCGGATACTGTCCTTGTTGGGCTTGTAAGAATAGTTCAGGGCATGTAGTTTGTTTTTTAGGGCGACTTTTTCTTCGATCAGGGACACCCGGTCACGGGTCAACTGCTTGATGGTGATGAGGGTGTCACTGAGTGGTTCCCATTTTTGCAGATCCCGTTCCAGTCCCATCTGCCCCAGCATGTTGGCATCAATCTTATCCGTTTTGCTTTTCAGGTTCAGGCTTTTTGCATAGGCCTTGGACATATTGGGTAGAACGACACTGATGCGGTAACCCGTTTCCCGGGCCAGGAAGTGAACCAGCTGTTCGTAATAGACACCGGTTGCCTCTACCGTGACCCGGAGGACAACGGCGTACCTGTGGCGCTTTTCCAGCCAGGCCAAAAATGCCCTGAAACCCTGTAGTGTGTTTTTAAAGGTTCGGGTCCCTTTGATGTATTGCCGGCCATTGGAAGACAACAGGTAATAGCATACCTTAAAATCATCTTTGGAAATATCTACCCCAACGTTTGCTTTGATTACTTCAGGTTTCATGATAATTGAATGTTTTTTTGATTAAGAAAAGAATGGCTCCCTTACGACTAAGCTCGTGTTTTATCCTGGCTGTAACCGGTCTTGATTTGCTTCATAGGCTACGCCCTAAGTGCTGTTCAGTCTCTAAAGAACCTCCGGAATGGGATTTTTCTCCGCACCTACATACTTCAAAGAAGTTGTTTCGCAGGAAAGAAACTCTCATTCCTAAAGGACAATCTAACCATTTTTCAATGAACTTTTTTGCTCGGCACAAAGATACGAGCAGGAAACGTTGCTCTTTTTGCATCACCCGGAAGTGCCCCTTAATATCCCGTTGGGCCGAGCAGTCTCATGCCTCAAAGCGAAGTGAATCCTTCGGCCCACTTGCAGGGAAAAAAATTAAAGCAAATTTAAATTACACGGTATTCAGGATCAGAGGGCGCTATCGATCGTTGTTTTTAACTAAAAATCGGGGGTCTTTTTACAGTTATTCAAATGGGCTTTGTCAAAGGCATACCGATCACCCGACGGCAGGTGCGCCGTTTGTTATTTTGGGATTCCGACTTGGTAAAAGGAGTTATTCCAGGGTGCTGCCGCTAAAGCTGAAATCGTGCGTACTGCCGTCGGCAAAGTGCATCCCTTTCACGCCACACTGGTCGTCGGGCAACTTGTCAACAGTCGCCTTTCCATCCTTTGGCAGGGCGACCCGGGTCAGGCCTTCCGAGCCATCTTTGTTGGTGGTGACGGTCAGGCAGTAGGCCAGGTTGTCTTTCACGACGACCACCGTTTTCCCGGTTCCCCACGCCACCGTCGGGTCGTGGTAAACAGCATCGCACATGCCCAGGGTATCCCCGTCGGCAACGACATACAAGGCTGTATCCACATCTTCGATAATGATGAGGGATTGTCCGTCGCCCGGCAGGATGTTGGCCGACGGGCTGGTAGCCGAGATGACCTTGGCAGTTTTGGTGTCTTGTACCGAGACGATCGCCTGCCCGGGCTCAAGCGGCATTTCCCCGCAGGAAAAGCACAGTAATACAGCTAAAAGAACAAGTGGAAAAATTGCTTTCATGTTTTGAAAATTTGATCGGTGTGTTTGATGAGACAAAGATGCGGACAATTTTTTATCCTCCTAAATTTTTGCCCTTGAAAGAAAGTTGGATTTTTTATTTTAAAATGAACTGAATTTTATGTAAAAATCTAATTTACAGCTCTTTAGCAGTAGTTAAATTTTTGTTTTACTTTAAATTTTTGACGGTTTGCCCAACCCCGCTTCGGTGCGAAAACCGCCGTTTTTCTTTTTTAAAATACCCTCAGTCATGGATAGCCTGCTCAACCTTGTACAATCCCTTTCGGCCAAAGAAAAAAGCCAGTACGTGAAATACGCCCGTCAGCACCTCAATGGCAAGGACTCTAAAAAAGTGGAATTGTTTCAGCTGATCAGCCGGGAGCTGCGCGGTCAGCTGAAGGATTACCATAAGCAGGCAGCTGCCCGATTTTCGGCGAGCTCGCTGCCCAGTCTCAAGACCCAGCTCTACAATCAAATTCTGGAAAGTTTGACCCATAATTCGGTCAAAACTGTACGCGGGGAGCTTTCCCAGATGATTGATGAGATCCAGACGCTGATTGACCGGGGCCTGCTGAAACAGGCATTGGCCCGCATTGATAAAGCTAAAAAGGTGGCCGACCAAAACCAGCTCCATTTTCAGTTTCTCGAAATTTCGCTCCTGCAGCGCCGCATCATCCGGCAGTACAAAACCAGGGATATTGCCGAACTGCTCCGGGCCGAGCAGGAGGCTTGTGCCGGGCGGATTCAGCTGATTGCCGAGGAGTTCGAGCTGTTGAGCAGCTACGAGTCCTATTTTGCCAAAAGGCGGACGGGCCGCCTGCCGGTAGGGCGTTTTGCTATGCCCGCCGCCACCCAGCGGGATATTCAGGACATTCATTCTTTTGAAGGCAAAGCCTATTTCTACCTGCTCGAACAGTTGGGGCATAATGCCCAAAAGGATTACCAAAGCGCTTTTCAGGCCTCGAAAAAACTGTTGGAACATTTCGAACAAAACCAAACCATTCTGGTGGAAAACCTGCCGCGTTACCTGGGAGCCCTCATCAACTACCTGAATGCCTGCATCCGAACCGGCCATCTGGAAACTGCCCGGCAGAAAATAGCGGAAGCCAAACGGATCCGACCCAAGAATTTTTACGCAGAGGCCCAAAAGCAGAGCACCATTGCCGGGCAGGAAATCATCCTGTTTTTTCATTTAAAAGAATACGGACAAATCATGCTGATGGAGCCCAAACTGAAAAAAATACTGGACAAATACGGCGTTTTCATCCCCTTCGAGCGCTCGCTGGCCATGGCTTACAACATGGCTATTTCTTTTTTCCTCAAAAACAAACCGGACCGGGCCCTCGAGTGGCTCCATACCTGTCTGGCCGTAAAGGATAATACCGAACTGAAGGAAAAGGTGACGGGCAAGGAAGTTGGCGTTTACACCCAGGCGAGCGCCCTGGTGTTCCGGATCATTGTTTTTTATGAAATGGGACAATTGAAAATGGCCAACCATTTCACCGGCCCGGCAGCTTATTTTCTGGAAAACCGGGGTATGAAAGACAGTATTCTCTGGAAAATTTTGCTGGGTATCAAACTGATTATCAACAACCGCCACGATAAACTGGCAGCGTTTCAGTCGCTTCAGGAAATGGTGGACGGGAAGCCCCAGTACGAAGAATATGCACTTTGGGCTGCACAGGCGGTTGCCAGGTGTACTGATGGCCCGGCTCCGGCCATTATTTAGAAGAGTGGTTCCTCTTCCGGTTCTTCCTCATCTCCTTCGGTCATTACTTCCCAAAGCACGTCTTTCAGTTTGTCGACTCCAAATCCCGAAACTGACGAGATGAAAACGGTGGTTACGCCTGGCGGCAAATAGTCCTCTGTTTTCATCATTTCGATGATCTCGGCATCAATCATATCACATTTGGAAATCGCCAGTACTCTTGGTTTGTCAAGTAGTTCAGGGTTGTATTGCCGAAGCTCGTTGAGGAGAATATCGTATTCCTTTTTGATGTCTTCCGTGATACAGGGGATCATGAAGAGCAGGGTAGCATTGCGCTCGATGTGGCGGAGAAAGCGGTGTCCCAGCCCCCGGCCTTCGTGTGCCCCTTCGATGATGCCAGGGATGTCAGCGATGACAAAAGAACGGGAGTCGCGGTATTCGACCATGCCCAGTTGCGGGACCAGGGTCGTGAACGGGTAATCGGCAATTTTAGGTTTGGCAGCGGAAAGCGCCGAGACCAGGGTGGATTTTCCGGCGTTGGGGAACCCCACAAGACCTACATCGGCCAGGACTTTCAGTTCCAGGATTTTCCATTCTTCCCGGCCCGGTTCTCCGGGTTGGGCATATTCAGGGGCTTGCCGGGTGGCGGTTTTGAAATGGACATTGCCAAGTCCACCGCGGCCACCGGGAGTCAGAATGCGGGTCTCCCCGTGTTTGGTGATTTCGAAGTCGATCTCGCCGGTTTCCGCATCTTTAGCTACGACGCCGAGCGGTACATCCAGGATAATATCTTCCCCGTCGGCCCCGGTGCTCGTACTGGCCCCGCCGTTGCCGCCGTTGCCGGCGATGACGTGTTTACGGTATTTGAGATGGAGCAAAGTCCAGCGGTTGCGGTTGCCCTTGAGGATAATATGGCCACCACGGCCCCCGTCACCACCATCAGGGCCGCCCTTCGAGGTGAAGCGATCCCGGTGGAAATGGGAACTGCCAGCGCCTCCTTTTCCGGAACGGCAGCAGATTTTTACGTAGTCAACAAAATTTTGGTTGGCCATTTTTTTTAATAAAGAAATATTAATGGT
>JBFIJS010000373.1:0-4990 GCA_041600595.1 Saprospiraceae bacterium
ACTGCCAAGTGCCAGCGCGGTAGCATCCCTGCAAAACCTGCTTGCCTGGAAAGCCTGCGATGTAAATATTGAACCAAACGGCGATGCCTTTCACGCAAGTTCGGGACTCGACCTGCTCCATATTTCCGGCCACCGGGACGGGTGCGCCACCGCCTGCCCGGGCAACTCCTTCTACCCTACCCTGTCGGCAGTCAGAACGGCCGTACAGCAAAAACTCGATCTTGAATGCAACGACCTGATAATTTTACCGCCGATCAACCTGGCATGGTCGCTCAACCAGGATGGAAATATCCGGCTCACCTGGGAAGACCAGGCCGATAACGAAGACGGCTACCGGATCGAGCGTTCTTTTAATACCAACAACAACTTCAGTGTGCTCAGTGATCTGCCGGCCAACTCCACGGAATTTACGGACCTTTCTGCATCGGTCAATTCCCGTTACTATTACCGGGTAAAAGCGGTGCTGGGAGACAATTCCTCCACCTACAGCAACGAAGTTTTTTACAATCCGCCTTCGGCAAATAAGCAATCGTTGCATGCCCGGTCGGTCGTTGTTTTCCCCAACCCGGCGCAGGAGACCGTGACGGTCGCCATCGACAACGAGTACCTGGGCGAGCTCAATATTGTTGTCGTAGATGTATTAGGAAAAATAGTTTATCAGCGATCAAAGGTGAAGAAAGACGGGCAACAATTGCACGTAAAACTGCCGTTGACGGAGTTGCCCGGTGGGATTTACTGGGTACAGGTTTCGGCACCACCATTCACCAGCAGTACCCACATCGCCAAACATTAATGATGGATCAAACCCGGCCCCCGAAAGAGAAGACCTTCCGTCCACTTTTAAATCAGTTTTAAAAAATCTTCGCGCAGTACCTTTTCCAGATTGGACAGTAAAAAGTCGGCATTCGACTGGTCAAAGCACATGGGGGGTTTGATTTTCATGACGTTGTGAAAGGGGCCGTCGGTACTCATCAGAATGGCCCGCTCCCGCATCCGGTTGGCCAGATAGGTGGCCTGTTCGGCGGCCGGTTCGAGCGTTTCCGGGTCTTTCACCAATTCGAAACCCAGAAACAACCCGTGCCCCCGCACATCCCCGATAATGGGGTACTTTTCTTTCAACTCATTCAATCCTTTTTTCAGATAGTTCCCGATCATCAGAGCATGTTGCTGCAGGTTTTCCTCTTTGACAATTTGCAAAACCTCCCGGCCAATGGCGCAGGAGACGGGATTGCCGCCAAAGGTGTTGAAATACTCCATGCCGTTGGCAAAGGCGTCGGCCACTTTGCGAGTGCAGACAACTGCTGCGAGCGGATGCCCGTTACCGATTGGTTTACCCATGGTTACGATATCCGGAACAACTCCCTGCAACTCAAAACCCCAGAATTTTTCACCTGCCCGGCCAAAGCCAACCTGTACCTCATCGGCAATGCAAAGTCCGCCCTCCGATCTTACCTGCCGGTAAACTTCCGGTAAATACTGGTCTGGTAAAACGATCTGACCGCCACAACTCAGAATACTTTCACAGATAAACCCGCCGATCCCACGGCCCCGGGCTTTGATCTTTTCTATTACTGCTCCGACGTGTGCGGCGTATTGTTTTCCGGCAGTTTTGTCATCCTTGTATAATCCCCTGAAGGTGTCGGGAATTGGTACGATGTGCGTGTTAGAAGGGGCGCCTTTTCCACCCCGGCCGTCGAATTTATAACTGCTGATACCGACCGTACCTCTCGTATTGCCATGATAACCGACCTCCACTGCGATCATGTCTTTCTGCCCCGTACACGCCTCCACCATGCGCAGCGCAAGCTCGTTGGCCTCGCTACCGGAATTTACAAAATGCACCACGGACAACTCAGGGGGAAAGGTCGCCAGTAACTCCTCAGCAAACGCGACGATGTTCTCGTGCAGATAACGGGTATTGGTATTGAGCACAGCCATCTGGCGCTGCGCCGCCCGCACAACCCGGGGATGCTGGTGCCCTACGTGTGGCACATTGTTGACCGTGTCGAGGTAGCGCCGGGCCGACCGGTCGTATAAATACTGTCGATAACCCCGCACGATGTGGAGTGGCTCCTGGTAAGAAATACTCAGACTCCCGCCAAGGTGCTGCCGGCGAACTGCCAGGATTTCTTCCATCGGTTTTTCCGGCGAATTGCTTGTCTGGCCGGGTAAAAACAGGCCGGGATCAGGGCAAATGCTCAACCACGTCGGGGCTTCGGTCGGAAAACATACTCCGGGAAAATCACCCTCCATACCCAGCATGTCAAGCATAACCTGAAAATGCAAATGCGGTGGCCAGTTACCGTTGACGGGCGCCGCTCCGATTTCCGCAATTTTTTCACCTTTTTCCACAGCCATGCCTTTTTCTTTCCCCTCCAGCGATTCCAGACTTAAATGGCCATAAAGCAAATAAAAGACCTGCCCGTTGTCCATTTCGTGTTCCACAATCAGGGTCGGGCCATAATCTCGCTCGCCGGCATTGTTTTTTACACTAAATATTTTACCGGCCAGCGGCGAAAAAATAGCTGTCCCGGCATCGCCCCAAACATCCAGGCCGAGGTGAACAGTTCGCCATTGTGCGCCCATATTACCTTCCACCTTATAAGCATCCGTAGAATAAAATGGCCGCACTTCTCCGTAACCGCCGACACCATAATCGGCGTTATTTTCGGCTAATAATTGATTTATTTTTTTTTCAAAACCTTTGATGTTGTCGAAATTAGAATTATTCCCCAAATCCAGACTGCCCACACTTAAATCCAGCACAGTCATCCGGCATGGTGAACCGTCGCTTTTTTTTAATGGAATTAATTCCGTCATTTTTTTCTCACGCACCATTTTTTCGGCCCACGACTCAAATAAATTATTTTTTGGACAGGGAGAATAACCGGCGGCACGACGAAAAGAATAATGTGCCAGAGCCGGTGAAATGACCCGCATTTTTTTCAGTAAATCCCACGCCGGTTGTTCGCTAACCAGCAAATATTCGTTGTGTGGTTCGTGGTGTTTATTCCACGCTGAATGAGTGACCGTCAGCAGCAACCGGGCAGCGACCAACGGAAAAAGTACCGCCAGTTCGGCTTCCTGAAGCGGATATATTTTATGGTAGCCACGCACCACCTCCGAAGCAGCCCGCAGGGGGTCGGGCATATACATGGCCGCATAAGCGATGGCTATGGCCAATTCGTTGACCGTTTGCGTCCAAAGGGCATCTCCAAAATCGATAACACCAGTAATTACTGGCGATCCAGGCGAATCGTCCACTAATAAATTATGCTCGTGTGCGTCGTTATAATTGACTGATTTTCGCAATGCAGGCAGCACCGGTGTGACCTCTTTTTCAAATAAATCCCAAAAATAATCTGCGATTTCAAGCCTTTCTTTTTCCAGAATAAACGACCGGTATTTTTTGGCGGCAAGCACCCTGGCGGGGTCCCATTTATATTCCCGGCGGGCCACCGGATGATCGAAGCCGTGCAGGTGTTTGGATAGCAGACCGGCAGTTTTCCCCCAATTTTGCAGAAGGGCGGGAGTACGCGGGTTAACGTTGGCCAGCATTCTTCCGGGCACCCATTTTTGCAACCTCAGAAATTGGCCATTATTTAATTCGACATATTTTTTTCCCTGTGAGGAAAAAATAATTTCCGGTAATTGCAGCGGGATATTTGTAGCGCGCAAATACTGGATTATTTCGGTTTGAAATCCCAGTGAGCCGGAGCTTGTTTCCGGTCTGCTTATTTTTAAAGTAAATTCTTTTCCCTCTTTATTTTTTAAATAAAAATTATAATCAACTTCACCCGGCAGTTTTTTTACCGTTCCAATAATATCATAATATTTTTCGGCAAAAAATGCCGCTTCTTTTTCAGTCATTTCCATAAATAAAGCAGTCTCTTTTTTCACAAATATACCTGAAGAATAAAAAGGCTATTCCTCCAACCATTGGTGCAGCGTATTGAGTAATTTATTTTTATCAGCTTCAGCCATGTTTTTTATTCTCGCCCGGCGGTGGTCAGTATTGGGCATAAAAAAATACAGGGCATTGGTTTTGCCGGAAGGCCGCACGGCCGTGGCCGACCAGGTATCCGAATCGCCATTAATATAAATAAAATGATGGTCATTCGTTTTTAACCACTCGTGCACTTTTGCCGGGAGTTTTCCATCAAAACCGGGTTTCATGTCACGTTCGGGCATAAAAACAGCCGAGGGGTTGGGCTTCATCGGCAGGGCTTTGAGCAGGCTTTTGAAGGCATCGGTCCGGTAGCTATAATAGCCCATTTCGTCGCCGGCCTGCCAGTAATGAGCGGCGTAGTCCTTCATGCTCTGATCGGCGAAAAAGTCCATACTCGAAATGCCCAGAAAATGGTTGAGCACGTCATTCAGCGTGGCATCCTTGCCGGGGATGTCGCTGCAGTCATGCCCCCATTGCCAGAAAGAAAAAGGATACTCCAGTACGGCAAATTCAAATGCCTCTTCTTCGGTCAGATAAGTGAATTCCAAACCTGCCCCCTTGTTGAACCAGTGGAGCTTCTCCAGGGAGGCCTGCCGGTTTTCCAAAATCCTTTTTTGCACTTCGTAAATCTTTGTGCGGCACTCTTTGGTCCCCACAGTATCGAGGAATTCATAAATACGCTTTTCCTCCAGGGCGAGGTTGAGCGGTGCGACGTAAGGCACGCTGACATCCACGTCATCGGGGTAAAAATAGCGGTAGTAAATGGTCGTTTGCCCCCCCTTGCTGATGCCGGTACTGATCCATTTTCCGGCGTAGATCCGGCGAAATAATTGATTGATATGGTGTAGATCGGCCGTCGCCTGCTCCAGGTTAAGGTATTGAAAATCAGCATTTTCCGGAATGCTTTCACCGAAGTAGCGATGCTCAATGTCCAATTGGTTGGCGCCGATCAACTCCGTCAGTTCGTACATGCGGTTAGCGGGGCGCTGATAGCCCTCCGTACACATGATGGTTGGGCGGTCGAAGCCCTTGTGGGTCAGG